>NZ_JBHWIE010000026.1:0-56161 GCF_042732085.1 Actinosynnema sp. NPDC059797 | reverse complement strand
ACTCGTCAAGGGGTCCGAAGGGCGTGGACCCCTTGACAAGCGCGGTTGGGCTGCGCCCAGGCCATACGGGGAGACCACGAGCTGGGCGGGGTGTGTTGGGGGTCAGTTGAGGAGGTCGTCGAGCTGTTCGTAGCCCTCGACGACGCCGGTTTCCATGCCGCTGGAGAGGGCCGCGTCGCGGACTTCCAGGGACTCGTAGACGCTGAGGGCTTGCAGGCGGGTGCGGTTGTTCCCCAGGTCTTCGAGGGTGAGGGTCTCCAGGCAGACGCCGTCGGGGAAGCCTTCGAAGGTGAAGGTCTGGACGATCCGTTCGGAGGGGCGCACCTCGTGGAAGGAGCCGTAGAAGCCGTACTCCTCGTCGCCCTGGCGGTGCACGAAGCGGTAGGCGCCGCCGGTGGTGGGGTCCCAGCGGTCCAGTTCCATGGTGATCGAGCGCGGGCCCATCCACTTGACCACCAGGTCCGGGTCGGTGTGGGCGCGGAAGACCGCCTCGGGCGGCGCGGCGAACTCGCGGGTGATGCGGATGATCGGGAGGGCCGGGTCCGCGGCGATCGCGGTCTCGGCGTGGGTCGTCGTGGTCATGACGCTTCTCCTTCGGTTCGGGGTTGTTGGTCGGTGAGGTCGAGCAGGACCTCGTCGAGTCGCCGGTAGCGCTGCTCGGCCTCGCGCCGGTAGCGCTCGATCCACTTCGTCATCAGGTCGAACACCTCCGCTTCGAGGTGGACGGGTCGCCGCTGCGCCTGCTTGCCGCGCGTGACCAGGCCTGCTTCCTCCAGCACCTTCAGGTGCTTCGACACGGCCTGCACGGTGACCGGGTAGGGCTCGGCCAGCTCGTTCACGGTGGCGTCGCCCGTGGCGAGCCGGGCCACCATGTCGCGCCGGATCGGGTCGGCCAGGGCCGCGAAGACCCTTGACAGGCGGTCGTCCACCGCCACCTCCTTGCTCAACCTGTCGGTTGAATACGAGGGTAGGCTGGTTGGGCGTTTTGGTCAACCTTTTGGTTGAACTTGCTGGTGGCGGGGGGTGTGTTCAGGTGGTTGAACTGCTCACAGGGGGGTGGGTCCTGTTGTGCGCGGTTGGAAGCCCGGGGAGAACGTGACGGGCTTAACCTCAAGTGATGCTCAAGCACCCATAACAGGAGCGGCGACCGGATCGATCCTGTGAGCGAACACTCGGTGCCGGGCCCCTCCTGTGTGTGAACTGCACCAGACGGGGGACTAGCCTGGCGATGAGTGAGTCATTACCAAGAGCGAGATGGATAGAGGCGAGCGCCAGCCGTGTCCAGCAGCAGCCCTGCTTCGCAGTTCGGCCCCAATGAGTGGCTGGTCGAGGAGATGTACGAGCAGTTCCTCGCCGACCCGTCGTCGGTAGACCCGGCGTGGCACGACTTCTTCGCCGACTACAAGTCGACGCAGCGGTCCGGCAACGGGGCCTCGACCACCGCGGAGAACGGCACGACCAAGTCGAGCGCGTCGGCTACCGCCACGGCCACGAAGGCCGCGCCGGCGCCGGCCGCGAAGCCGGCTGACACCAAGCCCGCGGAGAAGCCCGCGCCGCCCAAGCCGGCGAGCAAGCCCGCGCCCGCGCAGGCCGCCAAGGCCGCGCCGGTGCAGCAGGGCAAGGGCGAGGAGCGCAAGCCGCTGCGCGGCGCCGCCGCCGCCATCGCGAAGAACATGGAGCTGTCGCTCACCGTCCCGACCGCGACGAGCGTGCGCGCGGTGCCGGCCAAGCTGCTGGCCGACAACCGCATCGTGATCAACAACCACCTCAAGCGCACGCGCGGCGGCAAGGTCTCCTTCACTCACCTGATCGGCTACGCCGTGGTCCGGGCGCTCCAGGCGTTCCCGAACATGAACCGGCACTTCGCCGAGGTCGACGGCAAGCCGAACGTCGTCACGCCCGAGCACGTCAACTTCGGCCTGGCGATCGACCTGCCCGGCAAGGACGGCTCGCGCTCGCTGGTCGTGGCCTCGATCAAGGGCTGCGAGAACATGACGTTCACGCAGTTCTGGCAGGCCTACGAGGACCTGATCCGCAAGGCGCGGACCGGTGCGCTGACCGCCGAGGACTTCTCCGGCACCACCATCTCGCTGACCAACCCGGGCACGATCGGCACCAACCACTCGGTGCCGCGGCTGACCGCGGGCCAGGGCGCGATCATCGGCGTCGGCGCCATGGAGTACCCGGCGCACTTCCAGGGCACCAGCGAGCAGGCCCTGACGGACATGGGCGTCAGCAAGATCATCACGCTGACCTCCACCTACGACCACCGGATCATCCAGGGCGCGGAGTCCGGCGAGTTCCTCAAGCGCATCCACCAGCTCCTGCTGGGCGAGGACGGCTTCTACGACGACGTCTTCACCTCGCTGCGCCTGCCGTACGAGCCGATCCGCTGGGTCGCCGACATCCCCGAGGGCGCGGTCGACAAGACCGCCCGCGTCATCGAGCTGATCGACGCGTTCCGCACCCGCGGCCACCTGATGGCCGACACGGACCCGCTGAACTACCGCCAGCGCAGCCACCGCGACCTGGACGTCCTGTCGCACGGCCTGACCCTGTGGGACCTGGACCGGGAGTTCCCGGTGGGCGGGTTCGCGGGCCAGGAGCGGATGAAGCTGCGCGACATCCTGGGCGTCCTGCGCAACTCGTACTGCCGCACGGTCGGCGTCGAGTACATGCACATCCTCGACCCGGAGGAGCGCCTCTGGATCCAGGAGCGCGTCGAGGTGCCGCACGAGAAGCCGCCGGCCACCGTGCAGAAGTACATCCTGTCGAAGCTCAACGCCGCCGAGGCGTTCGAGACCTTCCTCCAGACCAAGTACGTCGGCCAGAAGCGGTTCTCGCTGGAGGGCGGCGAGACCGTCATCCCGCTGCTGGACGCGGTGCTGGACAAGGCCGCCGAGCACGAGATCGACGAGGTCGTCATCGGCATGCCGCACCGCGGCCGGCTGAACGTGCTGGCGAACATCGTCGGCAAGCCGATCTCGCAGATCTTCCGCGAGTTCGAGGGCAACCTCGACCCGGGCCAGGCGCACGGCTCCGGCGACGTGAAGTACCACCTGGGCGCGGAGGGCAAGTACTTCCGCATGTTCGGCGACGGCGAGACCAAGGTGTCGCTGACCGCGAACCCGTCCCACCTGGAGGCCGTGGACCCGGTGCTGGAGGGCATCGTCCGCGCCAAGCAGGACATGCTCGACAAGGGCGGCGAGGGCTTCACCGTGCTGCCGGTCGCGCTGCACGGCGACGCCGCGTTCGCGGGCCAGGGCGTGGTCGCCGAGACGCTGAACCTGGCGCTCGTGCGCGGCTACCGCACCGGCGGCACCGTGCACGTCATCGTCAACAACCAGGTCGGCTTCACCACCGCGCCGGAGAACTCGCGGTCGTCGAAGTACTCGACCGACGTGGCGAAGATGATCGGCTCGCCCGTGTTCCACGTGAACGGCGACGACCCCGAGGCGTGCTACTGGGTCGCCAAGCTGGCCGTGGACTACCGGCAGCGGTTCCACAAGGACGTCGTCATCGACATGGTCTGCTACCGGCGGCGCGGCCACAACGAGGGCGACGACCCGTCGATGACGCAGCCCGCGATGTACGACGTGATCGACACCAAGCGCTCGGTCCGCAAGACCTACACCGAGGCGCTGATCGGTCGCGGCGACATCTCCGTCGAGGAGGCCGAGAAGGCGCTCCAGGACTTCTCCTCGCAGCTGGAGCACGTGTTCAACGAGGTCAGGGAGCTGGAGAAGCACCCGATCAAGACCTCGCCGTCGATCGAGGCCGAGCAGCAGATCCCGGCCAAGCTGCCCACCGGCATCGAGCGCTCGGTGATCGAGCGGATCGCCGACGCGCACGTGGACCTGCCCGAGGGCTTCACCCCGCACCCGCGCGTGAAGCCGGTGCTGGAGCGGCGCGCCAAGATGGCCCGCGAGGGCGGCATCGACTGGGCGTTCGCCGAGCTGCTGGCGTTCGGGTCGCTGGTGCTGGAGGGCCGCACGGTCCGCCTGGCCGGCCAGGACTCGCGGCGCGGCACGTTCGTGCAGCGGCACGCCACGCTGGTGGACCGCAAGAAGTCCGACGAGTACACCCCGCTCCAGCACCTGGCCGAGACCCAGGGCAAGTTCATGGTGTACGACTCGGTGCTGTCGGAGTTCGCGGCGCTCGGCTTCGAGTACGGCTACTCGGTGGCCAACCCGGACGCGCTGGTGCTGTGGGAGGCGCAGTTCGGCGACTTCGTCAACGGCGCGCAGCCGATCATCGACGAGTTCATCTCGTCCGGTGAGGCGAAGTGGGGCCAGCTCTCCGACGTCGTGCTGCTGCTGCCGCACGGCCACGAGGGCCAGGGCCCGGACCACACCTCCGGCCGCATCGAGCGGTTCCTCCAGCTGTGCGCGGAGGGCTCGATGACGATCGCGGTGCCGTCGACCCCGGCGAACTACTTCCACCTGCTGCGCCGGCACGCGCTGGACGGCGTGAACCGCCCGCTGGTGGTGTTCACCCCCAAGTCGATGCTGCGCCTGAAGGCCGCGACCAGCCCGGTCGAGCACTTCGTCGAGGACCGCTTCCAGTCGGTCATCGACGACCGGAACGTGGTGAAGTCCGAGGTCACCAAGGTCATCCTGTGCTACGGCAAGATCTACTACGAGCTGCTGGCCGAGCAGGAGAAGCGCGGCGCCAAGGACGTGGCCATCGTGCGCGTCGAGCAGCTGTACCCGGTGCCGGCGCGCAAGCTGACCGAGGCGCTGGAGAGCTACCCGAACGCCGCCGAGGTCCGCTGGGTCCAGGAGGAGCCGGCGAACCAGGGCGCGTGGCCGTTCTTCGGCCTGGCCCTGCCGGAGCTGCTGCCCGACCGGTTCCGCGTCAAGCGCGTGTCCCGGCGCCCGATGGCCGCGCCGTCCGCCGGGTCGTCCAAGGTCCACGAGGTCGAGCAGCGCGAGCTGATCACCAAGGCGTTCGAGTAGGGATCGTGTACTTCACCGACCGAGGCATCGAGGAGCTGGAGAGCCGGCGCGGCGAGGAGGAGGTCAGCCTCGCCTGGCTGGCCGACAAGCTGCGCGGGTTCGTCGACGCCAACCCCGAGTTCGAGACGGCGATCGAGCGCCTGGCCACGTACCTGGCGCGCGACGACGAGGACGACTTCGAGGACTGAGGCGCCCCGGTGACCGAGGCCCCCGCCCGTGCCCGGGTGGGGGCCTCGTCCGCGTTCAGGGCCTCCCCGACGTCTCCCGCGGCGACGACGAGGCCCCCGGCCGGACCCGGGTCCGCTGGTCCGGGAGCTGGAGGAACTCCGCCTGCGCGCCGGCGACCTGAGCGAATCGACCTTGGCGAAGAAGATCGGCTACAGCAGGCAGTCCGTGTCGGCGGTGCTCAACGGCAGGCGGCTGCCCAGGTGGGCGTTCGTCGAGGAGTTCGCCAAGGCGTGCGACGCGCCCCCGGGCAAGCTCCCGGAGCCGCACGCCCTCTGGATGGAGATCAACCTGGGCGCGCGGGCGCAGTCCCCCGGCTCGGCGGTCGGGGCCGGCGCGGGCGTGGAGCGCCGACCGCTCGACACCACGTGGTACCGCGACAACGAGGAGTTCTACAGGTCGGGCGCGCCAGGGGTTGAGCGGGCTCAGCGTCGAGAGCGCGGAGTTCCAGCGCTGCTTCAGCGAGCACTTCGAGCAGCTGTGGGCCGCGCTCGTCCCCCTGGACGACCACCTCAAGGAGCGCGCGGGGTGAGCCTCCCCGTCCCGGGAGGGGGGCCACCCCGCTCAGGCGTGCCGGGCGCTGAACCAGGTCAGGTCCTCGGCCAGCCACGCGTCGCGCGCCAACCCGACGGCGGCCAGCTCGTCGTCCAGCTCGTCGACGGTCAGGCGGCGCGCGGTGAACGGGTGCTCCCAGCGGCGGCCGTCGACCAGGTAGTCGACGGTCGCGTGGAGCAGGTCGCCGTCCCGGCGCACGTCGCGCAGCCCGGTGCGGACGGGCCCGGCGTCGCCGCCCTGCCCGTCGGCGACGCCGTCGAACCAGCCGGGCGGGTGCCACTGGACGACCAGCCTGCCGTCCCGGTCGAGGTGGCGGGCGGCGGCCGCGAGCAGGGCGCGCGGGCCCTCGGGGGTGTTGACCAGGTGCGCGGCCAGCAGGACGCCCGGGAAGCGGGTGCCCAGGCGCAGGTCCTGGATGCGCCCCCGCACGCCGGTGACGCCGCGGAGGTGGGCGAGCATCTCCGGCGACTCGTCCACGCCGACGACCGGGTGGCCGAGCTCGACCAGCCGGTGCGCGACCCGCCCCGTGCCGCACCCGAGGTCCAGCACCCCGGCTCCCGGCGGGAGGACGCCGTGCACCAGCTCGGCCTCGCCCAGGGGCGGCAGCAGGGTGTAGACCTCGACCGGGCTGCCGTCCGCCGCGGTCACCAGGCGTACGCCTCCGGCGCGGGCTTGCTGCCGTTCGGGCCGGGCGCCGGGAACAGCTCGTCCAGGCGGTCCAGCACCTCGCCGTCGAGCTTGATCTCCACCGCGCGCAGCGAGCCGTCGAGCTGGTCCCCGGTCCGGGGGCCGATGATCGGCGCCGTCACGCCCTCGCGGTGCAGCAGCCACGCCAGGCCGAGGTGGGCCGGGTCCTCGCCGAGGTCCGCGGCCAGCTTCTCGTAGGCCTCCACGGCGTCCCGGTTCTTCTCCAGGGCGTCCGCGCTGCGCCCGCTGTTGCCGCGCGAACCGCCGCCCTCGCGCTGCTTGCGCAGCACGCCGCCGAGCAGGCCGCCGTGCAGCGGGGACCACGGGATCACGCCCAGGCCGTAGTGGAGGGCGGCGGGCAGGACCTCCAGCTCCACGTACCGGTTCATCAGGTTGTAGATCGACTGCTCGCTGACCAGGCCGAGGAAGTGCCGGTTCCGGGCCGCCTCCTGGGCCTGGGCGATGTGCCACCCGGCGAAGTTCGACGACCCGAAGTAGATCACCTTGCCCTGCTGGCGCAGGACCGAGAACGCCTCCCAGATCTCGTCCCACGGCGTGTTCCGGTCCACGTGGTGCATCTGGTACAGGTCGATGTAGTCGGTCTGGAGCCGCTTGAGGGACGCGTCGGCGGCGCGCCGGATGTGCAGGGCGGACAGGCGCTTCTCGTTCGGCCAGTCCCCCATGTCGCCGTAGAGCTTGGTGGCCAGCACGGTCCGCTCGCGCCGGCCGCCGCCCTGCGCGAACCACCGGCCGATGATCTGCTCGGTGACGCCCTCGCCCTTCTGCCAGCCGTAGACGTCGGCGGTGTCGAAGAAGTTCAAGCCGTGCTCGTGGGCCCGGTCCATGATCGCGTGGCTGTCGGCCTCGGAGGTCTCCGGGCCGAAGTTCATCGTCCCGAGGCAGAGCCGGGACACGGACAGGCCGGAACGGCCGAGCTGGGTGTGCTCCATACCGCCAAGCCTGCCCCCGTCGCGCCGATCCGGCCACGTGGAGCCGCTCCAGGTGGGCGGAGGCCAGGGCCGGCGGGGTCCGCCGACCGAACAGGCGAGGCCGTTCCCCCTTGTGCGCCAAGAGGAACGGCGTCGGCACGCATGGTCGCCCGCCGGGCGGGCTAGTTTGTAAGTTTTCTTTACCAGCGGTCGATCCCGTGGATAGCATCCGCGCGTCGGAGGGCTCCAGCGGTGCAACTTGGGGAGAGCCGTGCCGGTCCAACTCGAACGGGTGCCCACCGGCACGTCGGTGCCGACCCACCTCCCGGTCCTGCTGGCCGCCATCGCGGCGGCCGTGGTCGCGCAGGGCGGCTACCACCTGCCGGGGCGCGTCCTGTCCGCGGTGCTGGCCGGGCTCGCGCTCCTGCTCGTCTTGCGCACGCGCCCGGCCGCCGGGCCGCTGCCGTGGGCGTGCGGCGCGCTGTCGGTTTGGGCGCTGGCGCTCGCGTTCTCCCACGGGCGGCCGGCGGACGCGCTGCCGACGGTCGCCGCGCTCGGCACGCTCGCCGCCGCGGCGGTCGTGGCCCGGCAGGCGACCCCGGCCCAGCGCGACCTGGCGGCGTCGGCCCTGCTGGGCCTGGGCGCGGCCGCCGCCCTCGTGGGGTGGGCGGCGGTCGTGTTCCGCGTCCCGTCGTGGTCGATGGTCTCCGAGGGGCTGACCAGGGCCTCCAGCACGGTGACCTACCCGAACTCCGCCGCCGCCCTGTTCGCCGCGCTCGCCCTGCTCGCCCTGGGCCTGCGCACCGCGAGACCCGGGTCGCCCGGCCTGGTCGCGGCGGCGTACGCGCTGCTGGTCGGCCTCGGCGCGACGCTGAGCCGGGCCGGGGTGGTCGCCCTGGTGGTGGGCCTGCTGGCGCTGTGCGCGTTCGCCGGTCCCCGCGCGGTCGCGCGGCACGCGCCGCCCGCCGTGCTCGGGGCGCTGGTCGCCCTGGCCGTGCTCGCGCCGTCGGTGCCGGCCGCGGCGCCCGCGAACCCGCCGCTCGCGTTCCTCGGCCTGGCGGCCGGTCTCGCGGTGGCGCTGGGCCTGTCGCGGGAGGGGGTGCGGCGGGTCGGCGTGCCCGTCGGGTCCGCGCTGGTCGCGGTCGCCGCGTGGGCGTCGTGGGACCGCCTGGCGGCGGTGTCCGGCACCCGGCTGACCGTCGACTCCCCCGACCGCGAGGCCGCGCTGCGGGCGGCGTTCGAGCAGGTCGCCGCACGGCCGTGGACGGGCGCGGGCCCGGGGCGCGGCTGGTTGACCCTCACCGGTCCCGCCGGCGGGACGCGCGTCATGCGGTACGCGCACAACGAATACGTCCAGGTCCTGGTCGAACTCGGTCTCGTCGGCCTGGTGCTCCTGGTGGCCGTGCTGGCCGCCGTCGCCGTCGTCGTGTGGCGGGGACGGCCCGGCGCGCCGTGGGTCGGTGCCGCCGCCGGCCTGGTCGCGCTGCTGGTGCACAGCGGTTTCGACTTCCTCTGGCACCTGCCCGTGACCCTGCTGACCGCCGGGCTGCTGATCGGCCTGGCTTCCACCCAACCGGAGGAGAACCCTTGCGAACACGACCACTGAGCCCGGCGAAGGCCGCCGTGGCCACCGCCCTGATCGCCGGCGCCGCGTTCGCGTCCGCGCTGCCGGCCGGCGCCCAGGTGGGCGACGACTCGCCGCCCGTAGTCCTGGAGATCGAGTCGCCGGCGGTCAGGAAGACCCGCGGCGCGGTGGTGGAGGTGACCTTCAAGGTCAACTGCCGGGTCCCCACGAGGGCCATCCTGGACGTCACGTTCACCCAGCGGATCCGCTCGACGGTCAAGACGGTCCACCGGCAGGCGTGGCCCCTGTGCACCGGTGAGGAGCAGCAGGTCACGGTGGGCGTCGAGGCCGTCGACATCCCCTTCGTCGCCAAGTCGGCGTACGTGCAGGCCAGGCTCGGCCGGGTCTCCCAGTACGACAACGTGACCAGCCGGCGCGAGGTCGAGGTCGTCAACGGCTGAGCCCCGCCCCACCCCGCACCGAACGAACCGAGGAGATCCCGTGAAGAAGATCCCGTCCACCCTGGGCAAGGCGTCGGTCGGCGCCGCCGTGGTCGCCGCCGTGGCGCTCGGCGTCGCCCTGCCGAGCAGCGCCGACGTCGGCTCCGACTCGCCGTCCGCCCCCGTCCTGGAGCTCCAGCAGCCCCTGCTCAGGAAGGCCCGCGGCGCGGTGGTCGAGGTGAACCTCACCTTCACCTGCCCCGCCCACCGGTGGTACACCCTGAGCTTCCTGCTCAACCAGCGGGTCGGCCCGGACATCGCCACCGGCTCGCACACCCAGTCGGACTCGTGCACCGGCGAGGAGCAGCACGCCACCTTCGTGATCCTCGCCGAGGACCACCCCTTCCGCGCGAAGGCGTCGTACTACCGGTCCTCGCTGGTCATGAGCCCCGACTACACCAGGGTCGACCTGGAGGGCGAGGTCCAGCTCGTGAACGGCTGACCCCGTCCGTGGTCCCGGGCGCCCCGGGACCACGGCGGGTCACCGCAGCCGCACGCCCGCCCGCCACACCGCGTGCGTCAGCGGCACGCCGGGCCGGTACGCCAGGTGCGTGGCCGACGGCGCGTCGAGCACGTGCAGGTCGGCCCGCGCGCCCACGCCGAGGTGGCCCACGTCGTCGCGGCGCAGCGCCCGCGCGCCGCCCAGGGTGGCGGCGGTGACGGCCTCCTCCACCGTCAGCCCCATCTGGAGCACGGCCGTGGCCACGCAGAACGCCATCGAGGTCGTGTACGAGCTGCCCGGGTTGCAGTTGCTGGCCAGCGCCACGGTCGCGCCCGCGTCCAGCAGCCGGCGGGCCGGCGCCAGGGGCTGCCGGGTGGACAGGTCGCACGCGGGCAGCAGGGTGGCGACGGTCGGGGATCCGGCCAGCGCGTCCACGTCCGCGCCGGACAGGTGCGTGCAGTGGTCGACGCTCGCCGCGCCCAGCTCCACCGCCAGCCGCACGCCCGGCCCCTCGCCGAGCTGGTTCCCGTGCACGCGCAGCCCCAGGCCGCGCGCGGCGGCGGCCAGCAGCACGGCCCGCGACCGGTCCTCGTCGAACGCGCCGACCTCGCAGAACACGTCCGCCCACCGCACGTGCGGCGCGACCGCGTCCAGCATCTCCCCCGTCACCAGGGCCACGTACTCGTCGGCGTCCGCGCCCGGCGGCACCAGGTGCGCCCCGAGGAACGTCACCTCGTCCACCTCGGCCGCCGCGAGGCGCGCGGACCGCAGCTCGTCCGCCACGCCCAACCCGTACCCGGTCTTGGTCTCGACGGTCGTGGTGCCCTGCGCGGCGGCCTCGGCCACGTGCCGCCGCAGGTTCGCGGCCAGCTCCTCGTCCGACGCCTCCCGCGTCGCGGCCACGGTCACCGCGATCCCGCCCGCCTCGTACGCCCGACCCGCCACCCGGGCCTCGAACTCGGCGGTCCGGTCCCCCGCGAACACCAGGTGCGTGTGGCTGTCCACCCACCCCGGCAGCACGGCCCGCCCGCCGACGTCCACCGCCTCGTCGGCGGCGGGCGCGGACGAGGCGGGCCCGACCCACGCCACCGCGCCGCCCTCGACCACGAGCGCCGCGCCCGTGACGCGACCCAGCCCCGGGTCGTTCGTGGTCAGCTCACCGATGCCGGTGACCAGCGTGCTCACAGCACCTCCCCCAGCAGCCGCCCGACGTCGCCCAGGGTCTCGTGCACGCCGTCGCGCGCCACCACCCGGCCGCCGGACACGACCGTCGCCACGTCGGACGCGGTGGCCGCCAGGACCACCTGGTCGGGTGAGACCCCGGCGGTGCGCGCCGAGTCCAGCCGCACCGCCACCAGGTCGCACGGCGCGCCGACCTCGATCCGGCCCGCCTCCGGCCACCCGATCGCCGCGTGGTTGGCCAGCGCCGCGACCAGCTCGGCGGGCGTGAACCGGCCCCTGGTCCCGGTCCGCAGGCGCTCGCCGTGCTCCAGGGCCCGCGCCTCCAGCAGCGGGTCGACCACCGCGTGCTGGTCGCTGCCCAGCGACAGCGGCGACCCGGCGTCCGCCAGCTCCCGCGCCGGGCCGATGCCGTCGGCCAGGTCCGCCTCCGTGGTCGGGCAGAAGCACACGCCCGTGCCCGAGGAGCCCAGCAGCGAGACGTCCTCGGCGGTCAGGTGGGTGCCGTGCACGGCGGTCGTGCGCGGCGTCAGCGCGCCGGCCTCGGCCAGCAACCGCGTCGGCGTCACCCCGTACGCGTCCAGGCAGGCCCGGTTCTCCGCCGGCTGCTCCGACAGGTGCACGTGCAGCGGCCGGTCCGGGAACGCGCCCGCGACCAGGGGCAGCGCCTCGCGCGGCACGGCCCGCACGGAGTGGATCGCCGCGCCGACCCTGGTGTTCGCGTCCTCGCGCAGCCCGGCCACCCGGGACGCCCACCGCTCCGCCGTGCCGTCGGAGAACCGCTCCTGGACGCCGCGCACCGGTTCGCCGATCCCGCCGGCGAGGTAGCAGGCGTCCAGCAGGGTGAGCCGGATCCCGGCCTCGGCGGCGGCGGCCCGCAGCGCCTCGCCCATCTCGTTGCCGCCCGCGTGCAGGTAGTGGAACTCGCCGACCGCCGTCACGCCGGCCACGGCCATCTCCGCGTAGACCGCCCGCGCCAGCCCCAGGTACGCCTCGGGCGTCAGCCGCTCCGCCAGCGCGTACATCCGCTCGCGCCACGTCCAGAACGTGCCGCCGTCGCCGTGCGTGCGCCCGCGCAGCGCCCGGTGGAACGCGTGCGAGTGGGCGTTCGCGAAACCCGGGAGCACCATGCCGCGCAGGCGTTCCACGCCGAGCGGTATCGTGTCCACAGTGGACACGCTGGTGATGCGCCCGCCGTCCGCGCGCACCAGCACCCGCGAGGCCGGCCCGTCCGGCAGCCACGCCCGCTCCAGCCAGAAGCCCCTCACCGCGCCAGGTGCTCCAGCGTCGACGCCAGCGCCACCACGCCCGCCGCGCAGTCGTCCGGCTCGGCGTGCTCGCCCGGCGCGTGGCTCACCCCGGTGGGGTTGCGCACGAACAGCATCGCGGTGGGCACGTGCGCGGCCAGGATGCCCGCGTCGTGCCCGGCCCCGGTGGGCAGCGCGGGCGTGTCCGCGCCCAGCGCCGCGCGCACCTCGGCCAGCAGCCCGGCGTCGAAGGTCACCGTCCCGCCCCAGCTCTCCTCGCGCACGACCACCTCGCAACCCTCGTCCCGGGCGGCCTCCTCGGCCGCCGCCGTGATCTCGGCGACCACCTCCCGGGTGCGCGGCTCGTCGTCGGCGCGGGCGTCCAGCCACAGGTCCACGGACGAGGCGATCACGTTGGTGCCGCCGGGGTTGGGCACGACCCGCCCCACGGTCGCCCGCGCGCCGCCCGTCGCGGCCCGCCGGGTGGCCAGCACCGTCGCGGCGGCCGGGAGCATCGGGTCGCGGCGGTCCTCGACCGGGGTCGCGCCCGCGTGGTTGCCCTCGCCGGTGAAGGTGAGGCGCCACCGGCCGTGCGCCAGGATCGACGACGCCAACCCGACCGGCTCCGCCAGCCCGCGCCCCTGCTCCACGTGCAGCTCGACGAACGCGCCGATCGACGCGAGCGCCCGGTCGTCGCGGCCCATGCGCAGCGGGTCGAAGCCCGCCGCGTGGGCCGCCTCGCCGAACGTGACGCCGTCCGCGTCGGTCAGCGCGCACGCGGCGTCGGCGGGGATCGCGCCCGTCATCAGCCGCGAGCCCAGGCAGGCCACGCCGAAGCGCCCGCCCTCCTCCTCCACGAACACCACGACCGCCAGCGGCTTGGCCGGCGTGAAGCCGCGGGCGCGCAGCAGGTCCACGGCCTGGAGCGCGGACACCACGCCCAGCGGCCCGTCGAACGCGCCGCCGCCGGGCACCGAGTCCAGGTGGCTGCCCGTGACCACGGCGCCCGGCCCCGGCTCGCCCCACCACGCCCACAGGTTGCCGTTGCGGTCGGGCCGCACGTCCAGGCCCCGCCTCCGGGCCTGCTCGGTGAACCACGCGCGCAGCTCCAGCTCGGCGCGGTCGAAGCCGTGCCGGGAGTACCCGCCCCGCCGCCGGTCGCGGCCGACGTCGGCGAGGTCCGCGAGGCCGGTCACTCCGCACCCGCCATGGGCACCGCGACGCCCTTCGCGGCGGCCACCTCGGCGGCCCGCTCGTACCCCGCGTCCACGTGCCGGATCACGCCCATGGCCGGGTCGTTGGTCAGCACCCGCTCGATCTTGCGCGCGGCCAGCTCCGTGCCGTCCGCGACGGTCACCTGGCCCGCGTGGATCGAGCGGCCGATGCCGACGCCGCCGCCGTGGTGCAGCGACACCCACGTGGCGCCCGAGGCGGTGTTGACCAGGGCGTTGAGCAGCGGCCAGTCCGCGATGGCGTCCGAGCCGTCGGCCATGGCCTCGGTCTCCCGGTACGGGGAGGCCACCGAGCCGCAGTCGAGGTGGTCGCGGCCGATCACGATCGGCGCGGACAGCTCGCCGGAGGCCACCATCTCGTTGAACCGCAGCCCCGCGCGGTGCCGCTCGCCGTAGCCGAGCCAGCAGATGCGGGCGGGCAGGCCCTGGAACTCCACCCGCTCGCCGGCCAGCCGGATCCAGCGGGCCAGCTTCTCGTCCTCCGGGAACAGCTCCAGGATCGCCCGGTCGGTCTTGGCGATGTCGGACGGGTCGCCGGACAGCGCCGCCCACCGGAACGGGCCCTTGCCCTCGCAGAACAGCGGCCGGATGTAGGCGGGCACGAAGCCGGGGAAGTCGAACGCCCGCTCGCAGCCGCCGAGCTTGGCCTCGCCGCGCAGCGAGTTGCCGTAGTCGAACACCTCGGCGCCGCGGTCCAGGAAGCCGACCATGGCGCCCACGTGGTCGGCCATCGACTCGCGGGCCCGGTCGGTGAACTCGTCGGGCTTCTTCGCCGCGTAGTCGGCCCAGTCGTCCACGGACACGCCCTTCGGCAGGTACGCCAGCGGGTCGTGCGCGGAGGTCTGGTCGGTGACGACGTCCACCGGCACGTCGCGGCGCAGCAGCTCGGGCAGCACCTCGGCGGCGTTGCCGATCAGGCCGACGGACAGGGCGCGGCCCTCGGCCCTGGCCGCGAGCACGCGGGCGACCGCGTCGTCCAGGTCGTCGGCGACCTCGTCGAGGTAGCGGGTCTCCACGCGCCTGCGGGCGCGGGCCGGGTCGACCTCGACGCAGAGCGCGACGCCCTCGTTCATGGTCACCGCGAGCGGCTGCGCGCCGCCCATGCCGCCGAGGCCGGCGGTGACGGTCAGGGTGCCCTTGAGCGTGCCGCCGAACCGCTTCTCCGCGACCGCGGCGAACGTCTCGTAGGTGCCCTGGAGGATGCCCTGGGTGCCGATGTAGATCCACGAGCCGGCGGTCATCTGGCCGTACATGGTCAGGCCCTCGGCCTCCAGCCGGCGGAACTCCGGCCAGTTCGCCCAGTCCGGCACCAGGTTGGAGTTCGCGATCAGCACGCGCGGCGCCCACTCGTGGGTGCGCAGCACGCCGACCGGGCGGCCGGACTGCACCAGCAGCGTCTCGTCGTCGGCCAGGCCGGTCAGCTCGCGCGTGATGGCGTGGAAGCTCGGCCAGTCGCGGGCGGCCTTGCCGGTGCCGCCGTAGACCACCAGGTCGTCGGGCCGCTCGGCGACCTCCGGGTCCAGGTTGTTGTGGAACATCCGCAGGGCGGCCTCGGTCTGCCAGCTGCGGGCGGTCAGCTCGGTTCCCCGGTTGGCGCGGACCATCTCAGATCGCTCCACTTCTGATCAGCTCCTCGGCGGCGGCGATCTCCGGGGCGAGGTGGCGGTCCGGGCCGGGGCCCGGCACGACCTCGCGGAGCGTCGCGACGGCCGCCGCGGTGGCGGGTGCGGGCTCGAGGGGGTGGCGCAGGTCGAGGGCGCGGGCGGCGGTGACCAGCTCGATCGCCAGCACGGTCCGCAGCCCGTCCACGGCCTTGCGCAGCTTGCGGGCGGCGGACCAGCCCATGGAGACGTGGTCCTCCTGCATGGCGCTGCTCGGGATGGAGTCCACGCTCGCCGGGACCGCCAGGCGCTTCAGCTCGCTCACGATCGCGGCCTGGGTGTACTGGGCGATCATGTGGCCGGAGTCGACGCCCGGGTCGTGCGCCAGGAACGGCGGCAGGCCGTGCGAGCGGTGCACGTCGAGCATCCGGTCGGTGCGGCGCTCGGCGATGCTCGCCACGTCCGCGGTCGGGATGGCCAGGAAGTCCAGCACGTACGCCAGCGGCGCGCCGTGGAAGTTGCCGTTGGACTCGACCCGGCCGTCGGGCAGCACCACCGGGTTGTCCACGGCGGCGGCCAGCTCGCGGTCCGCGACGGTCTCGGCGTAGGCGACGGTGTCGCGGGCGGCCCCGTGCACCTGGGGCGAGCAGCGCAGCGAGTAGGCGTCCTGCACGCGGGTGCAGTCCGGGCCGCGGTGGCTGGCCACGATCTCCGAGCCCTCCAGGAACGCGGCCATGCGCCGGGCCGAGAGCCCCTGGCCGGGGTGCGGGCGCAGCGCCTGGAGGTCGGCGGCGAAGACCCGGTCGGTGCCCAGCAGGGCCTCCACGCTCATCGCGGCGGTCAGGTCGGCCACGTCCAGCAGGCGGTGCAGGTCGGCGATCGCCAGCACCAGCATCCCGAGCATGCCGTCGGTGCCGTTGATCAGCGCCAGGCCCTCCTTCTCGGCCAGCCGGACGGGCTCCAGGCCGGCCGCGGCCAGCGCGTCGGCGGCGGGCAGCAGGGCGCCGGTCGCGTCGCGGACCTCGCCCTCGCCGGTCAGCGCCAGGGCGGCGGCCGACAGCGGCGCGAGGTCGCCGGAGCAGCCGAGCGAGCCGAACTCGCGCACCACCGGCGTGATGCCCGCGTTGAGCATGGCGGCCATCGCCTCGGCGGTCGCCGGCCGGACGCCGGTGTGGCCGCCGGCGAGCGTCTTCAGGCGCAGGAGGACCAGGGCGCGGACGACCTCGCGCTCCACCTCGGGGCCCGCGCCCGCCGCGTGCGAGCGGACCAGGGACTGCTGGAGCGCGGCGCGGCGGTCCGGCGGGATGTGCCGGACCGCGAGCGCGCCGAACCCCGTGGACACGCCGTAGGTGGGCCGGTCGGCCGTCGCCAGGCGGTCGATGTGCGCGCGGGCGGCGGTGAGCGCCTCGCGCGCCGCGTCCGTGATCTCCACGCGCGCGCCCTCGCGGGCGACGGCGTGGACGTCGGCGCGGGTCAGGGGCTTCGGACCCAGCTGCACGGGTTGCTGCATGTGCCCATCTCAACCCGCCGGCCGGGTCCGCACGACCGGGGAACCCCGGATCCCGTCTGGTATCCCAGACGCCTACCAGTCGGCCTGCGGGTCCGGGTCCACCACGACGAGCTCGGCGACCTCGGCCAGCGCCTCGGGCGGGGCCACCCCGCGGGCCGAGGTCGAGTTCGACACGCCGAGGTACCGCCCGCCGCCGAGGTCCACGTTGAGCAGGCCGCCGCTGACCTCGTAGTACTGCGCGGGGCGGCCCCGCACGGTCAGCTCGCGCGCCGCGTTGGCCAGGTAGGGGGCGGTGGAGAGGGAGACGACGTAATCGCGCCCCTCGTGCTTCGCGGTCCCCTGCGCGCTCCAGTTGTCGGTGCCCATGTCGGAGATCGTGAAGTCGGTCGAGCCGCCGAAGGACACGGGCACGCGGACCGCCCGGTCGTCCGGCCGGACGGACTCGGCGACCCGCAGGGCCGTGGCGCGCGCGTCGGGCACCTCCTGGGTGGCGACGCTCAGGAACCGGTCCTCACCGACCCGCCAGTAGAGCGCGCCGCCGGTGAAGAAGCCGGGGGCGCCGGCGACCGTGACCCGGTCCAGGGCCGTCTCCATCGAGGCGGCGAGCGCGTCGACGGCCTCCTTGTGGACGCGGAAACCGATCAGCGACGCGACGGCGTTCGGCGCGCCGGCCCGCTGGTACGAGCGCTCCGAGCCGTGGGGGGCGTTGCTGCGCTGCCACTGGGTGAAGCCGTCCGGCAGCCACGTCGGGCTGTACTCCAGCGCCACCGTCCGCACGGTCGGACCCGGGTCCACCCGCTCCGTCGTGGTGATCGGGACCGCCGGCGGCGCCTGCTCGGCGGCGGGCGGCCTGGCCACCGTGGTGACCGCGACGACGGCCGCGGCGACCGTGCCGGCGGTGGCCAGGACCAGGAACAACGGCTTGCGGGCGCGGCGCGGCCGGTGCAGGGCGGCGAGCACGGGTCCGGGCGGCGGGGTGCGCTCGGCGCGCAGCCGCAGGGCCTCGGCGATCAGCTTCTCGGTGTGGCTCACAGCGCCTCCTTCACCTTCTCGGCCGCGCGCAGGGTGGCCAGCGCGCGGGAGATGTGGCTGCGGACCGTGACCTGGGAGCAGCCCAGCGTCGCGGCGATCTCGGCGTCGTCGCAGCCCTCGTAGAAGCGCAGGACCACGGCCGCCTTCTGCTTGCGCGGCAGCTTGTCGATGCGCTGGAGCATGGCCTCCCGCTCGTCGTAGTGGCCGGTGGTGTCCGGTTGGGGCGGGTCGACCCCGGTCAGCGGGAGGTGCGGCTTGAGGCGTCGCCGCCAGCTCAGGTACTCGTTGGTCACCATGCGCTTGAGGTAGGCCGCCGGCGCGTCCACACCGCTGATGCGCGACCAGCGCTGCTGCGCCCGCAGCAGGCACTCCTGGACCACGTCCTGGGCCAGGTGCGGGTCGCCGGTGAGGACGGTGGCGTAGCGCAGCAGCGGGGTCACCTGCGCCGCGGCGAACTCCTCGAAGCTCGTCGTCATGCCCCTCCAATGCGCCCGGCCGCCGATTTGTTGAGAATGGGTCCGTGGGAGCCAGCAGCGACGTGCCGGCGCTGCGCCGGGGACTCGCCGTGCTGCGGCTGCTGGCGAGCAGGCCGGGACCGCTGTCGGCGGCGGCGGTGGCCCGCGAGCTGTCCCTGCCCCGGTCCACCACCTACCACCTGCTCGCGGAGCTGGCGGCGGCCGGGTTCGCGACCCACTTCCCCGAGGAGCGGCGGTACGGGCTGGGCGTGGCCGCGTTCGAACTCGGGTCGGCCTACCTGCGGCACGACCCGCTGGAGCGGCTGGCGGGCCCCGTCCTGCGGCGCCTGGTGGACTCGGTGGGCCGCACCGCGCACCTGGGCGTGCTGCACGGCGCCGAGTCGCTGTACCTGGTGCGCGAGCAGCCCCGGCAGCCGACCACGATCGTGTCGGACGTGGGCGTGCGGCTGCCGGCGCACCTGACCGCGTCGGGCCGGGCGGTGCTGGCGCGGCTGCCCGCGGCGCAGGTGAGGGCCCTGTTCCCCGCCGTCTCCTCGTTCGTGGACCGGACCGGCCGGGGCCCCGCCAACCTGCCCGCCCTCCGCGCCCTGCTGACCGCCGAGCGCCGCCGGGGCTGGTCCGTGGAGGACGGCTACGTGACGGCGGGCTTCGCCTCGGTGGCGGCCCCGGTGTTCGACCACGGCCAACGACCGATCGCCGCGATCACCGTGACGTTCCGGCACACCTGCGACCCGGAGTGCGGCGAGACCTGGCCCGACCTGGCCACCGAAGTCCGCCGCTCGGCCGACGAACTGACCACCCGCATCTCGGGCCGCCCAACCCCGCACCCCTGAACGCCCAACACACCCACCCGGACCGTACGACTCACCCACCCCGAACGTACGACTCACCCAACCTGAACGCATGACACGCCGGTCCCGACTGCATGACACGCCCGACTTGAGCGCATGACACGCGCGTGTCATGCGTTCAGACCTCGCGTGTCATGCGTTCAGACCCCGCGAGTCGTACGTTCAGGCACCGCGAGTCGTACGTTCGGGACTGGTGAGTCGTACGTTCGGGACACCCGGGGTCGCGGGTCCGGGTAGTGCGACGGCCCGGCTCCCCGAGGGGGGACCGGGCCGTCGGGGTGCAGGTTACAGCGAGACGTTCTTCAGGAAGTCCGCCGCCACGTTGGCGATGGTCTTCTTGTCCACGTCCACCTGCTTCACCAGGTCGGCCAGGACCTCGGTGGTCAGCGCCGCCGACACCTTGTCCAGCGCCTCCTTGCCCTTGGCGTCGACCGCGTCCGACCGCAGCAGCGGCACCACGTTCTGCGCCGGGTACATGGTCTTCGGGTCCTCCAGCTGCACGAACCCGTTGGCCTCGATGTCCGCCGACGTGGTGTACAGGTTCGCCACCTGCACCTCGCCGTTCTTCAGCGCGTCCACGGTCACCGGCCCGCCCGCGTCGGTGGTCTTGATCTCGGTGAACGTCACCCCGTACAGCTCGTTGACCTTGGCCTGCCAGCGCTGCGCCCACTCGCCGGCCGCGCCGAGCGCGTACTTGCCCGAGCCGAGGTCCGCGATCGACTTCACGCCGGAGTCCGCGGTCTCCTTGGTGACCACGAGGACGTCCTTGTCCTCCGCCGGCGACTTCGCCAGCACCTCCAGGCCCGACGGGGTCTTGGCCTTCAGCGCCTCGTAGACCTCCTCCGACCCGGTCGTGGTGTTGGTCTTGTCGAAGTAGTTGAGCAGGTTGCCGCTGTACTCCGGCACCACGCCGAGCGACTTGTCCTGCAACGCCTTCACCACCAGCTCGCGCGCGCCGATGCCGGCCTTGACCGACACGGTCGCGCCCGTCGCCCGCAGCGCGCCGGCGTAGATCTCGGCCAGGACCTTGTTCTCGGTGAAGTCGGCCGAGCCGACCACGACCTCACCGGACTCCGCCTGCTGGTTCGCCCCGCTCAGGTCCTCTTTCGACCCGCACGCGGTGACGACCAGCGCGGCCGCCGCGGCGATGACGGCCCACGTGCGCTTCATGCCGTGCTTCCTCCCGATTCGACGGTCACCGGCTCCTCCGGCGACCCGGCTGCGTCCGCAGCCTCAGCCCGGCGGGGACGACCAGCCGCCCCAGCCCCGCGAGCAGGACGTCCAGCACGACCGCGAGCAGCGCGATGAGCACCGCGCCACCGACGAACTGCCCGTAGTCCAGCACCCGCAGCCCGTCCAGCAGCGGACGGCCCAGCGTCTCGATACCCACGTACGCCGCCACCGAAGCGGTGGCGACGACCTGGAGCGTGGCGTTGCGCAGGCCGCCGACGAGCAGGGGCAGCGCGTTCGGCACCTCCACCCGCCACAGCCGCTGCGCGCCGGTCATGCCCATGCCGCGCGCGGCGTCCACCACCCCGCGGTCCACGTCCTGGATGCCCGCGTACGTGCCCGCCAGGATCGGCGGCACCGCCAGCACCACCAGGCCGATCAGCACGCCGACCGCGCCGCCGCCCGCCACCAGGTACAGGAACGTCACCAGGCCCAGCGTCGGCAGCGCGCGCAGGGCGTTGCCGACGCCCACCAGCACCACGCCGCCGCGCCCGGTGTGCCCGACGTACAGGCCGAGCGGCACCGCGATCGCGGCCGCGCCGAGCACCGCGCCCAGGCAGTACAGCAGGTGCACGCCGACCCGCACCGGGATCGACTTCGAGCCGGTCCAGTTGACCGGGTCGACCAGCCACGCGAAGGCGTCCGCGAAGATCACGACCGGCCCGCCCTCGTCCACGGGGTCAGCACGTCGCGCAGCAGCACCAGCAGCAGGTCGACCACCAGGGCGAGCACCAGCGTCAGCACGATGCCGACGATGATCGGCGCGAGGTAGCGCTGGCGGAACCCGTCGGTGAACAGCGCGCCCAGGCCGCCGGTGCCGATCAGCGCGCCGACGCTGACCAGGCTGATGTTGCTCACGGACCCGACCCGCACGCCCGCCGCGAGCACCGGCACGGCCAGCGGCAGCTCCACGGCCAGGAACCGGCGCAGCGGCCGGAAGCCCATCGCGGTGGCGGCGGCCGTGATGTGCTCGGGCACGGCGTCCAGCGCGTCCGCGACCGGCCGCACGAGCAGGGCCGTGGTGTAGACGGTGAGCGCGATGATCACGTTGAGCGGGTCGAGCACCTGCGTGCCGATGACCGCCGGGATGATCGCGAACAGCGCCAGCGACGGGATCGTGTAGACGGCGTTGGACAGCCCGATCAGCGCCGACCGCACCCGCCGGAACCGGTGGCACAGCAGGCCGAGCACGACCGCCAGCACCACCGACACCAGCAGCGGCACGAGCGACAGGTAGACGTGGTCGAGCAACATGTCCACCAGCGCCGCCCGCGTGCCCGCGTCCGCGAGGTAGTCCCCGATCTCACCCACGGGCGCGCTCGATCACGTCCAGCACCTGCCGCGCGGTGACCACGCCCGCCAGCCTGCCCTCGGCGTCGACGGCCACGCCCAGGCCGGACGGCGAGGACAGCGCGGAGTCCAGCGCGCCCCGCGCCGGCGCGCCCACCTCGTAGAGCGAGCCGCCGGGCACGAGCGCGCCGTCCGGCGCGACCCAGCCGCTCGGCCTGCGGTCCTCGCCGACCAGGAGCCGCCACCCGTCGCCGGGGACCTGCCCGTCGGCGACCGGCGCCTCGGCCACCTCCACCCCGGAAGCGTCCACAAAGGACAGGCTGCGGTAGCCGCGGTCCTTGCCCACGAAGCCCGCCACGAAGTCGTCGGCGGGGTGGGACAGCAGCTCGGCGGGCGGCGCGTACTGCGCGAGCACGCCGCCGACGCGCATCACGGCCACCTTCTCGCCGATGCGCACGGCCTCGTCGATGTCGTGGGTGACGAACACGATCGTCTTGTCCAATTCGGCCTGGAGCCTCAGCAGCTCGTCCTGCAACCCCTCGCGCACCACGGGGTCCACGGCGCTGAACGGCTCGTCCATCAGCAGCACCGGCGGGTCGGCGGCCAGCGCCCGCGCCACGCCGACGCGCTGCTGCTGCCCGCCGGACAGCTGCACGGGGTAGCGCTTGCCCAGCTCGGCGGGCAGGCCGACCAGCTCCAGCAGCTCGGCGGCCCGCGCCCGCGCCTCGCGCCGCGTCCGCCCGGTGAGCAGCGGCACGGTGGCCACGTTGTCCAGCACGGTCCGGTGCGGGAACAGGCCCGCCTGCTGGATGACGTACCCGATGCCGCGCCGCAGCGCCGGCGGGTCCACGCCCATCACGTCGCGGCCGTCCACCAGCACCGTGCCCGAGGTGGGGTCGATCATCCGGTTCACCATGCGCAGCGACGTGGTCTTGCCGCACCCTGACGGTCCGACGAAAACCGTGATCGTGCCCGCCTCGACCACCAGGTCCAGGCCGTCGACCGCGGTGGTGCCGTCGTCGAACCGCTTGGTCACGTCGCGGAACTCGATCACCCGTGGTCCTCCTGCCGGTGGGTATCAAGTGTCGAACGACCCTAGCCCGTCACCCGGACCAGGGCACGGCGTTCCATCATTCGGTCAGTAGGCTGCACCGTTTGTGGCAACCGAACCAGTGCGCGCCCTGCTGGCCGCGCGAGGCGTGCACTCCCGCAAGCTCCGTCGCGTGCTGGACCTGCTGATCGACGACTGGCGCCCGCTGGCGGAGCTGGTGCGGCTTCCCGCAGTGCCCCGGCGCACCGTGCAGGAGTTGTTGACCGCGATCGGTGACGATTTGGAGACCAGTGGTGACCGCCACCGCGTGACACCCGCGAAGGCGGCCGACTACGCGGTGTTCCGGACGGGCGGCGACCTGCCCGACCCGCTGGACGAGGTGGTGCGCGGGCACGCCGCCGAGCTGCGGTCGATCCGGGCGGACATCGCCGACGTGCCGCCGCCGCTGGCCGCGCTGGACCACGTGCAGGCGACGCCGGAAACCGCGCTGCGGCGCGCGTTGTGGCTGGACGCGACCTACGACCTGGCCGGGCGGACGCTGCTGTGCCTGGGCGACCACGACCTGACGTCACTGGCGGTGTGCGCGGTGAACCCGGCCGTGTCGGTCGTGGTGGTGGACGTGGACGACCGGCTGCTGGAGCACATCGCGACCCGGGCCGGTGAGCGCGGGTGGCCGGTGCGGGCGCTGCACGCCGACTTCCGGTTCGGGCTGCCGCCCGCCGTGCTGGAGTCGGCGGACCTGGTGTTCAGCGACCCGCCGTACACGCCGGAGGGCATGGCGCTGTTCGCGTCCCGCGCGGTCGAGTGCCTGGCCGACCTCGGCAAGGGCCGGGTCGTGCTGGCGCACGGGTTCAGCGAGCGCACCCCCGCGCTCGGCCTGAAGGTGCAGCAGGAGCTCCAGAAGCTGGGCCTGGTGTTCGAGGCGATCCTGCCCGCGTTCCACCGGTTCGACGGCGCGCAGGCCATCGGCAGCGCGGCGGACCTGTACGTGTGCCGGCCCACGACCCGCCGCTCGGCGGGCACGCCGCCGAAGACCGCCATCTACACCCACGGCCCGCAGTCGGTGGAGGCGACCGGTCCCGGTTCGCGGGCGTTGCAGGCGCTGGTGGACCTGGCGCCGCGCCCCGAGTCGTCGCCCCCGCCGAAGCCGCGCCAACCCGGGTGGGCCGACCCGGTGGGCAAGGGCGCGGCGTCCCTGGCCGTGGACCTGTCCGGCGACCCGGGCCCGTGGCTGCTGCGGACGCTGCTGGCGTGCTCGCCGGGCCGGATGGCCGCGCTGGTGCCGAACAACCACCCGGACGTGGCATCGGAGAAGGGCCAACGCTCGCTGATGTCCTTGGTGGACACGAGGTTCGCGCTGAAGTTCCTCCGCTCCACCCCGGACGGCAAGCACTGCGTCGTGGTGGCGGACCAGGTGCTGGCGGGCACCCTGGACGCGGGCGGCCTGGCCGTGCGCGAGGTGCTGTCGAGGGCCCACGGCAAGCTCGGCAACGTGTGGCGGGAGGCCCTGGTCACCGCGTCGCGCGGGAAGCTGACCAAGCGGGAGGCGCGCGACCTCGTCGACCGGCACGCCGAGGACGAGGACGAGTTGGAGCTGAGGCTGATCGACCTGCCGCGGCACCGCGTCGCCGCCGTGCTGCCGCGGGTGCGGGCGTCAGCCGGCTGAACCCCGGTCCCGCTCTCGCGGCCGCCGGGTGGCGGCGAAGGCGACGAACCCGAGCGCGGCCACGAGGGCGAGCGGCAGCAGCCACACCCCGGCCGTCCCCACGTCGCCCGGCCGGGCCGGGGACACCAGGTCGTTGCGGTCCAGCACGACGGGGATGCGGTCGCCCTCCTGGTCCAGTGGGTGGTTGTACGTGTCGAGTTCCACGTCGTCGAGACGACGGTCACCGCACTGGAGCGAGTACCAGGGCTCGGAGCTGGTCCTGGACGTGTCGACCTCGTACACCCGGAGGACCTCGCACTCGGCGGTCCGCCCGAACACCGCCAGGTACAGCGCGTGCGAGGTCGTGGCGGAGGCCACCACCGCGCCGAAGAAGACGACGAGCCCAGCCAGGATCAGCGGACCCTTGACCCGCATCTGGAGGATCGCGAGCAGGAAGCCCGCGAAACCCGCGAACAGCGTGACGAAGCCGACCGCCTTGTTGGTGTTGCCCATGGCGAACAGACCGGTGGCGAACTGCGCCGTCAAGCACAGCACCGCCACCGCGACCCAAACGCCCCTGCCCCTCATCCGTCCAGGTGTCCCTTCCACCGCCTCGTCGCCTCCCCTCTACTCGCCGGTCCGGGTGCCGGCGGGCCGGCCGCCGAGGTCCTGCCCACGCGACCGGGTGAAGGCGAGGGCGACGAACAGCGACCCCAGGAGCAAGCCCGCCGGCACCGGCCACCAGCTCGCGCCGGAGACGTCGGACGGCCGCACCGGGTTCATCAGACCGGTGCGGTCGAACACCAGGGACGTCTCCTCGCCCATGTCCCCGATGTGCTCCGAAGCCGTCTGGTACGGCTCGTACTCGATGCGGAGGTCACCGCAGCGCACGGTGTGGACGGTGTAGGAGGCCGCCGAGCTGCTCCTGACGTGCCTCGAATCCAGCACCCGGCAGTCGGTGCGCGTCTCCCCGAAGGCGGAGAGCCACAGCGGGTGGCCCTGCACGACGGAGGTCCCGATCACGACGACGGCCACGGCCACGGCCCCGAAGAACGCCGACACGCCCTTCCAGAGGGCCATCACCGTCAGCAGCAGGGTGAAGAACCCCACGACGACCAGGGCGATCCCCAGCCACCTGAGCGACGCCGCCCCGAGCAGGAACCCGCCGGGGACGAGGCACAGCAGGGCGGCGACGGCGAGTCCCGCGTTCAGGCCCCTGTTCACCGGTCCAGGTACCCGGTCCGGCGCTTGAACGCGGGGTCCTCGCGCCCCTCGTTCTCCAACTCGTCCTGCTTCGCGGCTTCCCGCGAGTAGTCGGCGGCGAGCTTGGTCTGGAAGGCGCCGTCGGTCACGCTGGGGACCGAGTGAGGCATCGGCGTGCCGTCCCCGCGGTCGAGCGGCTTGAACGGGGTGTAGGCGTCCACCGCCGCTTCGCCGAACTTCGCCCTCTGGACCGTCACGTTCTTCGTGGCCCTCTCCCAGGTCTTGCCGGCGTCGCTGTAGGCACGGCCGAACTGCCTGCCCGCGTCGGCGACCTTGGAGCCCACGTCGCCCGGAGTCGGGCGCGCGTTGCCCCAGTCCTCCATGCGCTTCCCGGCCTCCTCCACGCCCTGGAACCTGACCGGGGGCGCGTCCGCGGCCTGCGCGCCGGCGGCGCGGGTGGTGCCGCCGGCGCCCGTGCCCCGGCCGAACCTGCCCAGGCCCTCGAGGGCGTCGCCGAGGGCGCCGAGCGCGCCCTTCATCCGGCTGAGGATGCGGGTCACCGCCCTCAGGAGCTTCGCGATCAGCTGGGTGATCTTGCCGAGCACGACGGCGGCGCGGCCGACCGCCCAGGCGGCGAAGGCGGCGACGGAGCTGCCGAAGCTCACCACCGACGAGGCGAGCGCGATGGCCGCGTTGCGGATGATCTCCCAGACGAGTACCGCGACGAGGTCGCGGATCATGCCGCGCACGGTCGCCGTGAGGGTGCCGGCGGACGCGACCGACTCGGCGACGGCGACGCACGTCCGGCTCGTCTGCAGCGTCTCCCGCACCAACCGGCCCTGGCTCTGCCGGAACGCGTCGGCCGCCGCCTGCTCCCACGCCCTGACCTGGTTCTCGACCGCGTCGTGCTGAGCTTGGGCGATGCCGTCGAGGGCCGCGGCCGCCTTGTTCCAGCCGGCGACCGCCTCCTTGATCTTGTCGCCGTCGCCGGCGAGCTTGTCCAGCCCTTCGCGCAGGAAGCTGATGTGCTCGATCAGCCACCCGATGCCGGCCGTGGCGAGCGAGCCCAGCGGGTCGATCATCATGCCGAAGCCGTCGAGGGTGAGGGCACCCACGTTCATGCCGAACTCGCCCCAGTCGCCCTCCTTCACGGCGCGCCCCAGGGAGTCGTACACCTGCGCACCGGATTCGAAGACGCCCGCGCCGGCGAAGTTGTCCGGCGTGAGCGGTTTGCCGGTGTCGATCCCCGTGATCAGGCCGTCGTCCCCCATCAGCTGCCTCCCCCGAACCGCTCCCGGTTGCCGTCCTCGACGTCGTCGTAGCGCGTGGCCGTCGCGACGGTGTCACCCGCCGCCTCGCCGTAGGCGGCGGCCAGTTCCCTGATCTTCTCCGTGGCCTCGGCGGCCGCCAGCCGCGCGTCGTCGGCGAAGAACTGGAGCAGCTGCCCGAACGCCTCACCGCCGAGTTCGATCCCCGCCACGCCGTCCGCGACCGCCGCGACCTCCTCCTGCCGCCCCTCCTGACCACCGGCGAACGACCGCAGCTGCCCCGCCTCGACCCGGAACCCGCTCACCGCAGCACCGTCCCGAAGCCGTCCTCGTCGTCGGGTTCGTCGCGCCCCCGCGCGGGTCGGGCCGGGGGCCTCGGCGGGGCGCCCCACGCGTCCTGCCGCAGCACGCCGCCGCCCTCCCCGTCCGCCACCGGCGCGGGCGGCGCCTCCTCCTCCGGGATGAACGCGGTCAGGAAGTCCATCGCCTCCGTGCCGCCGAACTGCGGCTCGACCGCGGCCGCCACCTGGCGGGCGGCCCGCGCCTGCGCCCGCCGGACCGCGTCCATGACCGCCTGGCCCAGCTGGACGTGCGAGAACTCGGTCGCGCGCGGCGAGAACTCGATGTGCTGGAGCGCCCCGTTGGGCGCCACCGTGACGGTCACCGCGCCGTCGTTCGAGCGCACGGTCGCCGCCGCGTCCCGGATCCGCTCCTGCATGTCCTGCGACCGCCGGGCGAGGTCACGCGCCCTCGCCTCCAGGTCCGCGATCACCCGTTCAGGGTTCACCCGGTCACCCCCCGTTGTCCTCTGACGCCGGTTCGTGAGTATCGCGGACGACTTGTCGACAAGTACCCGTGTTGGCACAAGTGGCCGGTCACCCGGAGCGGGCGAGTTCCTCCAGCCGCCCGAGGAGGCGAGCGACCGCGCCCAGCAGCTTCGCGACCTGCTCGGTGATCCGCGCCAGCACGGCCGCCGCCCGCCCGACCGCCCACGCGGTGAAGTCCGCCACCGACGTCCCGCCGCTCGACTCGGCCGCGGCCAGCGCGACGGCGGCGTTGCGCACCACCTCGCGGGCGAACATGACGACCAGGTCGCGCACCACACCGCGCACGGCGGCCGCGGCGGTGCCCGCCATCGACACGTGGTCGGCGACCGCGGCGCACCGCCGCGAGGCGGCCAACGCCTCGTCCACCCACGCCTCACGCGCGCGCCGGAACGCCTCCGCCGCGTGCGGCGCCCACCCGGACACGTGCACCTCCACCTCGTCCCGCCGCGCGCGGGCGAGGCCGTCGAGGTCGATCGACGCCTGCCGCCACCGGGCGACCGCGTCCTTGATCCGCGCGCCGTCGCCGGCGAGCCAGTCCAGCGGCGCGCGCAGGAAGGCGACGTGCTCGACCAGCCACCCCAGGTCGGCCTCGGCCAGCGCGGACAGCGGGTCGAGGACCGCGCCGAGCGTGTCCAGCCACGCGGCGGCCAGCCCGCGGCTCCGGGCGGCCCGGGACGGCTCGCCCACCTCGACGTCCGGACCGGACCGCCGGACCTCCTCCACCGCCCGCGCCGCGGCGTCGGCGAAGGGCCTCAGGAGCACGCCGAACGCGTCACCGCCGAGGTCGACGCCGGACCGCACGTCGAGACCGCTCACCGCCCCGCCTCACCGCCGTCCTCCGGGCACCACAGGCTGCGCGGCAACGGCACGTCGGACACGTCGGGCACGTCGGGGACCTCCGGCGCCGCGGGCCCACCGGCCACACCCGGCGTCCCCGGCACCCCGGGCACGCCCGCCACCCCCGCCGCCCCTGCGACCACCCGGTGCCGCCCCGGCGTCGCCGCGCCCCCCGCAACCCCCGCGACCCCCGACATCCCGCTCACCCCGGGCCCCCCGCTCACCGGCGCCCCACCACCACCCCCCGGCGCGAACCCGGTGATGAACTCCACCGCCTCGGTCCCCCCGAACTCGACCCCCACGACCTCCGCCACCCGCCGCGCCACCTCGGCCTGCGCCCGGCGGACGGTCTCCATCACCACCTCGCCGAGCCGGTCGTCCGGGATCCCCGAGGCGGGCAGCGCGAACCGGATCCCCCGCAGCGCCCCGCTGGGCCCCACGGTCGCGGTCACCACCCCGTCGGGCGAGCTGACCACGGCCTCCACCGCGTGGACGCCCTCCCGCACCTCCCGCGCCCGCCGGGCGAGGTCACGCGCCCTGGCCTCCAGGTCGGCGATCATCCGTGCCGGGTCCACCGCACCATCCCCCAACTCCACGTCATCACCCGATCGTGGAGTATCCCGAATCAGCCGGCGCGGGGTATGTGCAAGGGGCCCAGCGCCAGCACCGCCCGGAACTCCTTGGGCGGCACGGGCCGGGAGAACAGCCAGCCCTGGTACGCGTCCACGCCGACGCCGCGCAGCACGTGGAACTGGGTCGCGGTCTCGACGCCCTCGGCCACGCACTCGCGGCCCATCGCCCGCGCCATGTCCACCACGGCCTTGGCCACGGCGAAGTCCGACGAGTCGTTGCCCACGCCCGACACGAACCGCCGGTCGACCTTGATGATCTGCGCCGGGAGGTCCTTGAGCCTGGCCAGCGACGAGTAGCCGGTGCCGAAGTCGTCCACCGCGAACCTGATGCCGCGGCCCACCAGCTCGTCCATCGACTGCCGCACCCGCGACGGCAGGTCGACCAGCGCGGTCTCGACCAGCTCCAGCACCACGCGGTCCCACTCGATGCCCGCCTCGGCGATCGCGTTGGCCACGATGTCGACGAACTCGGGGTCGCCCGGCACGAGCCCGGCCAGGTTCACCGCCACCGACACGGCCCGGCCGCCGGGCGACGGCCAGCCCGCCGCCTCCTTCAGCGCCGTGCGCAGCACCCACCGGTCCAGCTCGCGCAGCAGGTCGCCCTGCTCGGCCACGGGCAGGAAGATGTCCGGCGGCAGCAGCCCGCGGTCCGGGTGCGGCCAGCGCACCAGCGCCTCCGCGGTCAGCACCGCGCCGTCCACGCCGACCACCGGCTGGAAGTGCAGCGCCAGCCCGTCGTGCTGGAGCGCCTCCCGCAGCTGCCCCTCCAGGTGGACCTGCCGGTCGGCGGAGGCGATGAGCGCGGCGGACGCCAGCGACACGCGGCCCGCGCCGGCGCGCTTGGCCTCGAACATGGCCGCGTCGGCGAAGCGCAGCAGGTCGTTGCCGGTGGCCCGGGACCCGTTGGGCACGGCCGCGCCGATCGACGCCGACACCCGGACGAGCTGGCCGTGCACCGGGACGGCCGTGCGCAGCAGGCCCGCCACGGTGGTGGCCAGCTTGTCCACGCCGCCGACCTCGTCGATGTCCTGGCAGATGATCACGTACTCGTCGCCGGACAGCCGGGCGGCGGTGCAGCTGCCGGGCAGCCCGCCCTCCAGCCGCCTGGCCAGCGCGACCAGCAGCTCGTCGCCCGCGTCGTGGCCGAGCGAGTCGTTGACCCGCTTGAAGTTGTCGATGTCGCAGAACAGCACCGCGACCTTGGACCGCTTCGGCGACGCCAGCAGGTCCGCCAGCATCTCCTTGACCAGCGCCCGGTTGGGCAGGCCGGTCAGCTCGTCGTGCGTGGCCTGGTGGCGCAGGGCCTCCGCGGTGCGGCGGCGCTCGGTGATGTCCTGGAACACGATCAGCCAGAACCGGCGGCCGTCGTCCTGCACGGACAGCGCGATGTGCAGCTCGCAGTACACCTGCACGCCGTCGCGGCGCACCAGGATGCGCTGCGGGATCTTGAACGAGCGCTCGGCGCCCGGCGCGGACATCTCGTCGATCGGCGGCAGCGGGTTGCCGCTGTCGTCGGGGTGGGTGAGCCGGCCCGCGGTCATGCCGCGCAGCTGCTCCAGGTCCATGCCGAGCAGGTCGCACAGCGCGTCGTTGGCGTCGACCAGCCGCTCGCCCTCGTCGAACAGGCCGATGCCCACGGGCGTGAGCGACACCAGGTCGGCGAAGCGCTGGCTGGACCGCTTCATGCGGGTCTCGGTGGCCCGCTGCTCGGTGATGTCCTGCGCCGTGCCGACCGCGAGCGGCCTGCCGTCCGGGCCCTTGACCACCACGCCGTAGCAGCGGAACACGCGCACCTTGCCGTCGCGGCGCACGAGCCGGTGCTCCAGCTGGATGGGGACCTCCTCGCCCGCGAGCTGCTGCCACAGGTCGTCGACCCACGCCCGGTCGTCGGGGTGCACCAGGTCCAGGTAGGTCTGGTAGTGGGTGTGCTCCTCGCGCGGCACGCCGAACAGCTGGGACATCATCTCCGACCAGACCACCTCGCCGGTCTGGAGGTTCCACTCCCAGACGCCGAGCTGGGCGGCGCGCTGCGCGTCGGCGAGGCGGCGGCGGTCGGCGCGCAGCTGCCGCTCCATCGCGCGGGCCTCGGTGACGTCCTGGACGGTGCCGTGCAGGCGGGTGATCCGGCCGCCCTCGGCCTCGGCGCGCGCCCGGCACACGTACACGCGGTCGCCCAGTTCGCTGCGGACCTCGGCCTCCAGCGTCCGCCCGCCGTCGGCGTCGTCGTTGCGCAGCAGCCTGCGGCGCAGGTCCTCCAGCAGGCCCCGGTCCTCCGGGTGCACGCCGCACAGCAGGTCGTCGTCGGGCACGACGCCCAGCTCGGCGTACATCTCCAGCAGCACCTCGCTGCGGTGCACGGTGCCGGACCGGCCCGCCTTGGCCGGGAACTCGTAGCTCCAGCTGCCCATGCGGGCGATGCGCTGGGCCTCCAGCAGGCGGGCGCGCTCGGTCTCCAGGGCGCGGTCGGAGGTGAGCTGGTCGGTGATGTCGCGGATGTAGCCGGTGATGAACTGGGTCCGGCCGTCCGACCGCACCTTGGCCTCGGCGACGCCGCGGATCCAGCGCAGGCTGCCGTCGGGCCGGACGATCCGGTAGACGATGTCGATCGGGTTGCCGTCGAGCGCGCGGTTGGCCCAGTAGCTGGCGACCATCTCGTAGTCGTCGGGGTGGACCACGTCCAGCACGGCCTGCGCGCCGGGGACCACCTCGCCGGGCTTGACGCCCATCATCTCGTAGTGCGACTCGGACCAGACCGTGACGCCGGTGTCCGGGTCGTACTCCCAGGAGCCGATCTGGGCGACCCGCTGCACGGTGCGCAGCCGCCGCTGCTCGTCGCGCAGGTCCTCGGCGGCCTTGGCCAGGTCGGACACGTCGACCATGAGCACGGCGTGCAGGCCCGTGCCGGGCACGTGGGTGCGCACCACGCGGACCGGCAGCAGCTCGCCGTCGACCCGGCGCAGGCGCAGGTCGTCGGGCTCGCCGACCAGCAGCCGGGCCAGCTCGCGGCCGACGAGGTCGTCCCCGGACCGGGCGCGGCACAGCGCGACCGCGGCGGGGTTGGCGCGCATGACGACGCCCTTGGGGTCGCACAGCAGCGCGGGCGCCTCGGGCAGCGCGAGGCCGCCCAGCTCCACCTCGCCGTTCGGCGGGCGGGCCGGGTCCAGCACCACCGGAGCGCGTCCAACCCGCTTGGGCACGGTCCCACCTTCCCGTGTCTACGGCAGGGATGACCGGCCCGACCGCACCCGAAAACGGCGTCCCTCTCCACGGGCAATATTCACCCGAGGAGAGGGACGGTAGCGCTTCGGGGCGTCATCGCCCACCCCTCAACGGGTTAACGAAACAACACCTTGGCGGTTTCGTTGCCAATCGAGGGGTACGGACGGATGCGGCCGGAGCTCTCCCAACTCCGACTTGGGGTCAGGCTACTCCGTCCTGCCGGGCTGCCAAGGCCACCGCGTTGGCCACTTCGGGCCCGACCCGGGGGTCCAGCGCGCTGGGCACGATCCGGTCGACGGCCAGGTCGTCGGCGGCGACCGCGGCGATGGCGTCCGCGGCGGCGAGCTTCATGCCCTCGGTGATCCGGCGGGCGCCGGCGTCCAGCGCGCCCCGGAAGATGCCGGGGAAGGCGAGCACGTTGTTGATCTGGTTGGGGAAGTCGCTGCGACCGGTGGCGACCACGGCGGCGTGCCGCCCGGCGACCTCCGGGTGCACCTCGGGGTCGGGGTTGGACAGGGCGAACACGATCGCGTCGCCCGCCATGCCCGCGATCAGCTCCTCCTCGACCGTGGCCGACGACACGCCGACGAACACGTCCGCGCCGCGCAGCGCCTCGGCGATGCCGCCGCGCAGGCCGCTCGCGTTGGTGACCTGGGCCAGCTCCGCCTTGACCGGGTTCAGCCCGTCGCGGCCCGCGTGCACGATGCCGCGCGAGTCGACCAGCGTCACCTCGCCCGCGCCCGCCGCGATCAGGATCTTCGCGCAGGCCACGCCGGCCGCGCCCGCGCCGGAGATCACCACGCGCTGGTCGCCGATGCGCTTGCCGAGGACGGTGTTGGCGCCGCGCAGGGCGGCCAGCGTGACGACCGCGGTGCCGTGCTGGTCGTCGTGCATGACCGGCACGTCCAGGGCCTCGATGAGCCGGGCCTCCAGCTCGAAGCAGCGGGGCGCGGCGACGTCCTCCAGGTTGACCGCGCCGAACGACGGGCGCAGCCGGACCAGCGTCTCCACGATCTCGTCCACGTCCGTGGTGTTCAGCACCAGCGGGATCGAGTCGAGGCCGCCGAAGGTCTTGAACAGGGCGGCCTTGCCCTCCATGACCGGGAGGGAGGCGCTGGCGCCGATGTCGCCCAGGCCGAGCACGGCGGTGCCGTCGCTGACCACCGCGACCAGGCGGTGGGCCCAGGTGTAGCGGGAGGCCAGGCCCGGGTCGTCGGCGATGGCCCGGCTGACCCTGGCCACGCCCGGCGTGTAGGCGATGGACAGGGCGCGGGGGTCGGCCAGGGAGGCGGTGATGCCCACGCCCAGCTTGCCGCCCTCGTGGGCGCTGAAGATCTCGTCGTCGGTCAGCTCGGTCGTGAGCGGTTCGTTCACTGCGGTCATGGGAGTCCCTCCTGCGGTGCGCGAGTGGCGGTGGCGCACCGGGACCGGCGTTGTCACGCGGGTCGACGGGGCCTGGCTGCGGGCCGGCACGCGCGGTCGCGCGGCCGCCCTGGAAGGCGGTGTCGGGCAAGCATGGCAGCGCGAACCGCCGCTGTCTGCGACGGGGGTCACAGTCTTTTCGCAGGTCAGAGGCCATTTTCACAGAACGTACGTCCGGTTTTCTGGACTGACCGGTCAGTTTCCGCAGGCAGGATCGGTCAAGAGCCGGCGGGCCCTAGGGTGTCCGGCATGCAGGCACGTGAGCTGAAAATTCCCGGCGCGTTCGAGTTCACCCCTTCGGTGTTCCCGGACGACCGAGGGCTGTTCGTGGCGCCGTTCCAGGGCGCGGCGTTCGAGGAGGCCGTCGGCCACCCGCTGCGGGTCGCGCAGACCAACCACAGCGAGTCCCGGCGGGGCGTGGTGCGGGGGCTGCACTACGCGGACGTGCCGCCGGGGCAGGCCAAGTACGTCCACTGCCCGCGCGGGCGGTTCCTGGACGTGGTGTTCGACCTGCGGGTCGGGTCACCGACGTTCGGCACGTGGGACGCGGTGGAGCTGTCGCCCGACCTGTTCAACGCGGTGTACGTGCCCGAGGGCCTGGGGCACGCGCTGATGGCGCTGGAGGACGGGACGATCGCCTCGTACCTGTGCTCGGAGGGCTTCAACCCGAAGGCCGAGCGCGGCCTGCACCCGCTGTCGGTGGACCTGCCCTGGCCGGCGGACGTGGAGCCGGTGCTGTCGCCGAAGGACGCGGACGCGCCGACGCTGGAGGAAGCGCGCGACGCGGGCCTGCTGCCGTCGTACGACGCGTGCCAGGCCTGGTACGCGCGGCTGAGGGGATAGCGCCGGGGTGGGCCCGAGGGGCCGGCGCAGCGAGGCCACCACAGCGAGGTCGGCTCAGCCGGGTTAACGCAGTGACCGCGGCCGGGGCCACAGCCGGAACCGCACCGTGCCCACCACCTCGGCCGCGCCCAGCTCGCGCGAGTCGGTCGAGGCGAACGGGTTGTCCCCCTCCACGTGCCACCCCCCCGGTACCTCGCGCACGGCCCGCTTGATCGACAACTGGGTGGGCCGCGCGGCCCACCTGACCAGCACCAGGTCCCCGACCCGGGGCCTGCCGCCGTACCGGACCAGCACCACGTCGCCACCGCGGAGGGTCGGCGCCATCGACGGCCCGACCACCCGAACCAGCGGCAACGGGTTGACCTCCGCGCCACGCCCGTCCCGTGCCAACGATCACCTCCGCCTGCCCGCGCGACGCCCCCGGAGTAGGGTTCCGCACGTCGGAGCATCCACTGTCAGGGAGGAAAGATGCGACTTCTGTCGCGCATCCGTTCACTCCGCCGCCCACTCCTGGAGGCCACCGCGCACTGCGACCTCCCGTGCGGTGTGTACGACCCGGCTCAGGCTCGGATCGAGGCGGAGTCGATCAAGGCGATCCAGGAGAAGTACCAGGCGAACGAGGACCCGGAGTTCCGGACCCGTGCCGTCCTGATCAAGGAGCAGCGCGCGGAGCTCGTGAAGCACCACCTCTGGGTGCTGTGGACCGACTACTTCAAGCCGCCGCACTTCGAGAAGTACCCGGAGCTGCACGAGCTGTTCAACAAGGCCACGAAGGCCGCGGGCGCCGCCGGCGCGAAGGGCTCCATGGACCCGGCCAAGGGCCAGGAGCTGCTCGACCTGATCGCCCAGATCGACAAGATCTTCTGGGAGACCAAGCAGGCGTCCTGACGACCTGCTGAAACGCGGCGCTGACCGGCGGGGACCACTCCGCCCGGTCAGCGCCGTGCTGCACCCCGGCCGTCGTCGGACGACCCGGGACGGCCCGGGACGGCCCGAAGTGGTCCACAGTGGACCGTCCGCCGGGCTGCCATGCGGTCACCCGGCCCTCGCCACCGCCCCGGACGTCCGATCACCCGGCCTCGCCACCGCCCCTGCCACCCGGTCGCCGGTCGGGCGCGCGTGGACGCGGGTGCGGTCCCGTAGTGATGAAGGTCGCGGCGTAACCGGGGACACCAATCACCGGGCCGACGGCCACCCCCGCCCCTAAGATCGGCGACGTGACGTCACACGTCTACCTCCTCCGGCACGGCCAGACCGAGTGGTCGGAGTCCGGTCGCCACACCGGCCGCACCGACATCCCGCTCACGGAGGTGGGCGTGCAGCAGGCCCGCCGCGCCGGGGCCGTCCTCGCCCGGTTGCGCGGCACCGACCGGCCGCCGGCCCTGGTGCTCGCCAGCCCGCGCCAACGCGCCTGGCGCACCGCCGAGCTGGCGGGCCTCCACGAGGTGGAGCGCACCGAGGACCTGGGCGAGTGGGACTACGGCGACCACGAGGGCCTCACCACCCCGCAGATCCGCGAGACCGTGCCCGGCTGGACCGTGTGGACCCACCCGTCGCCCAACGGCGAGACCGCCGAGCAGGTCCACGCGCGCGCCACCGCCGTCCTCGACCGCGTCCGCAAGGCCCTGCCGGGCGGCGACGTCGTGCTCGTCGGCCACGGGCACTTCAGCCGCGTGCTCATCGCTGCCTGGCTGAACCTGCCGCCGGACCAGGGCGTGCACTTCGGCCTCGACCCGGCGGGCACCACCGTGCTCGGCGACGAGCGCGGCGACCCCCAGGTGCGGCGGCTGAACGTGCCCGCGTGGGAGGTCGACGTTGACTGACCCGCGCGTCCGGCGCGTGCGCCCGGAGGACGTGCCCGCGGTCGTCGGGCTGGTCGAGGAGCTGGCCGAGTACGAGCGCCTGCGGCACGAGTGCCTGCTGACCGCCGGGCAACTGCACGACGTCCTGTTCCGCCCCAACCCCGCCCTGTTCGGCCACGTGGCCGAAGTGGACGGTCGGGTCGTCGGGATCGCCCTGTGGTTCCTCAACTTCTCCACCTGGCGCGGCACGCACGGCATCTACCTCGAAGACCTCTACGTCCAGCCCGCCCACCGGGGCGGCGGCCTGGGCCGGGCGCTGTTGCAGGCCCTCGCGGAGGAGTGCGTGCGGCAGGGCTACGCCCGGTTGGAGTGGTCGGTGCTCGACTGGAACACCCCCTCGATCGGTTTCTACAAGTCGCTCGGCGCCCTCCCCATGGACGAGTGGACCGTCTTCCGCCTCACCGACGACGCCCTCACGCGACTGGGACGGGACGGCTGAGCGCGGCCTGCCTGATGATCCCGACCCACCACACCACCGTGAACGCGATGACGGTCGGGTTCTTCACGAACAGCAGCACTGCCAGGTAGGTCGGCGAGGAGCCGGCCGACTCCAGACCCACGTCGAACACCAGGAACGCCGCTGTCAACAGCGTGCCCTGCCACAGCAGGGCACGCCAGTGGCGTGACACGAACGTGCGGACATTCGCCCACCTCCACCCCTCCCCGCGCGACGCCAGCCGCCACACCGCGACCACCAGGGCGACCCGCGCCGCCACCACCAGCACCTCCGAGGCGAACCCCGCGAAGCCGGGCAGCCCCCGGTTCACCGCCACCAGTCGCTGGACGGAACCGACCAGCGACAGGCCGACGACCACCGGCCAGTGCCGCAGGTAGAACCGCCCGGCCCACCTCGGCACCTCCAGCGCCAGCCGCAACTCCGACATCCCCCAACCCCCTCAGCGATCGAATATTTTAGTTCAGTGTACTGAAATATTAGGAGCGGTAAAGTGCCGGGCATGGACGGCCGGGACTACGGACGCGAGCTGAGCACCGCTGTGGTCGCCTTCCACGAGGCCGTGGGCGCGCGGCTGGGCGTGACCGCGGTCGACCAGCGGGCGCTGGCGCTCATCGCCGGCAAGGGCCCGCTGACCGCGGGCGCCCTGGCCAAGGAGATCAACCTGACGCCGGGCGCGGTGACCGGCGTGGCCGACCGGCTGGAACGCGCGGGCCTGGTCCGGCGCGAGCCCGACCCCGAGGACCGCAGGCGCGTGGTGATCACGGCGGTGCCCGGCGCGTTCGGGCAGGTCTTCGCGGGCCTGGCCGCCGCGATGGCGGAGCTCTCCGCCCGCTACACGCCCGAGGAGCAGCGGGTCATCGGGGACTGGGTCGCCCGGACCGTCGAGGTCCTGAAGGAGCAGACGCGGCGGCTCGCCGAAGGTCGCCCACCCGGGCGGTCCTGACCCGAGCAGACCTGGCCCGAGCAGACCTGACCTGGGCGGTGCCGGTTCAAGCGGTGCCGGCTCAAGCGGCCCTCACGCGGGCCGCGCCGGCTCAAGCGGTCCCGACCGGGCCCGGCGAGCTCACCGCGAGCGCTTCACCCCGACCGCGCCGTAGGCGACCGCCTCCGCGCCGCTCTCCGGCTCCCCCTCGCCGCGCCACCGGGCGGCCAGCACCAGCCCCGGCTCCAGCAGCTCGAAGCCCGCGAACAGCGGCTCCAGCTCCGCCTTGGACCGCGCCACGATCGGCGTGAGGGTGTCCGCGGTCACGCCGACCAACTCCTCCACCATCTCCGGCTGCTCGTCGGCGGTCAGGTGGCTCATCACCAGGTAGCTGCCGTCCACGACCGCGTCCCGGTAGCGGGCGACCAGCTCGACGGGCCCGTCCTCGTCGCCGACGTAGGGCAGGATCGCGACCATCAGCACGGCCACCGGCCGGGTCAGGTCGAGCAGGCCGCGGACCTCCGGCGAGGACAGCACCGCGCCCACGTCCCGGATGTCGGCCTCCGCGATCGCCACGCTCGGGCTGTCGCGCAGCATGGAGCGGCTGTGGGCGACGGTCGTGGGGTCGTTGTCCACGTACACCACGCGGCACGTCGGGTCGACCTGCTGGGCCGCCTCGTGCACGTTGCCCGCGGTCGGGATGCCGGAGCCCAGGTCCAGGAACTGGCGGATGCCGGCGGCCACGCACACGCGCACCGCCCGGCGCAGGAACGCGCGGGTGTGCTGGACGATCTCCGCGGTCGGGATCTTCGGCATGGCCCGCTCGGCGTACTCGCGGTCGACCGCGAAGTTGTGCGCCCCGCCCAGGTAGTAGTCGAACAACCGGGCCACGTTGGGGCGCTCGACGTCACCGTTCGTCGACACCCATCTCGGGGAGTTCTGCACTGCGCACCTCACCCTGCACGGCACCCGGAGCGGCGTGAACGCCTGCAGAACCGTATCTGGCTACTCCGTTCGTGTCCATCCGCCAAACGTGAACACGCAGGGTGATTACAACTGGTGGCAGGTCGGGCCGGTCGCCGTGGCTGCCCCGACCGCGGAGCCCGACCGTGGTGCCCCGACTCTGGTGCCCCGACCGGGGGGCGGCGCAGGGGAGGAAGTCCTGCCCCCCGGTCGGGAGCCTTCGGTCAGACGCCGGCGTAGGAGCGGATCCAGTCGCGGTAGCGGGTGACGGCGGTGTAATTCGACCGCGTCGAGCGGTCGGAGGTGGAGGCGACGCCGACCTGGTAGCGGCGGCCGTCGACCGGGCTGGTGGCGAACATCGGGCCGCCCGAGTCACCGCCGGCCGCGATGCCGTTGACGCGGGTCACCGAGATGGCGATGCCGCCGCGGTAGTCGCGGCCGTTGACCGAGGTGACCCGGGTGTCGGCGTACTTGAGGTAGCGCGACTGGCAGTTGATCTCCGGCTGGTTGGTGCAGGTGGCGCCCCAGCCGTAGAGCTGCACGGTCTGGTTGACCGCCACGGCGGTGGTGGTGCCCAGCGGGGCGTAGGTGGTCGACACGGAGCGGTCGATCTGCGCCAGGGCCAGGTCCACCGAGGGGTGCTGGATGATCCGCGTGGCGGTGACCAGCGTGCCGCCGGTGGTCTGGTCGAGGCTGCCGACCCGGAACGTGTAGGTGCCCGAGGACGCCACGCAGTGCTGCGCGGTGAGGATCCAGGTCGGGGCGATGATGGTGGCCGAGCAGTTCTGCTGGCCGTTGCGGAACAGGCGGGCCGCCCAGGGCGCGTTGCTCGCCGTGCCGCCTCCGATGATGTACGGCTGGACGCCGTCCGCCTCCTGGGCGGAGGCCGCCGGCGCGGCCGCCGTCAGGGCCAACGCGGACAGCAGCGCGGCAGTGGCTCCGACCACCGCGGACAGGGCGCGATTGAGTCGCATGGATTCGTCACCTCAACGAACGCAGGGAGTGGTGAATTCACCACCCACAGCGTCACCCGTCGAGGTGAACGGGAACACCCGCCGTTCGTCGGCGGGCGTCCAGCCGATGGTCGGAGACCGAACGACCTAATCGTCCTGTTCGTCCACGCCCAGCGCCCACCGGCGCACGGGGTTGGTGAACAGGAGGAACAGCGTGACCCCGGCGTAGAGGCCCGCCAGCGCGCCCCACAGCTGCTGCCCGGACGGCCCGTAGGTGTACCAGGCCACGCCCAGCAGCAGGAGCTGGAGCACGACCGCCGGCGTCCGGCCCCAGTGCCTGCCCAGCAGCAACCCGATCGCGGCCGCGAGCACCCCGCCGCCCAGCACGACGAAGTACGCCGCCTCGCCGAGCAGCGAGCCCGCGTCGTCCACCTCGAACGACCGCACGACCAGGGCGACCGCGAACGCCAGCCCGGCCAGCCCCTCCACCGCCGTCAGCCCGCCCGCCACCCGGACCGCCGCCGGCACCCCATTCCGGTTCGACACGCTGGGCCTTTCCTTACCGTGAGTACTCGTCACGCATCGTAGGCCACCCGGTTGGCGAGTCCCCTTCGGCCGCGCCAGGGGCGAAGATCAAGGGAAGTCTTCGGCGAGCCGGCGGTCGGGCCGGGGTGCACTTGTCGCGGACACGGGTCACGAGGCTCCGCACGGCGATGCGGGAAAGGAGATGTGGGCCACTTCAGGGCGCTCTGATTCCTCCTACCGGGTGCAGCGCAATCTGCCTCAGGTCACGCGCTGTCCTACCCTGCAGTAGTGCGCGCACTTCTGGTGGTCAACCCGCAGGCGACGGCGACAACGCCCGGTGGCCGGGACGTGCTCGCGCACGCACTGGCCAGCGAGGTGAAGCTCGACGTCGTCGAGACGGACTACCGCGGGCACGCGGCGGACGCCGCCGCGGGCGCCGTCGTGGACGGGTACGACCTGGTGGTCGCGCACGGCGGCGACGGCACGGTGAACGAGGTCGTCAACGGCGTGCTGCGCGGCGGCGCGCGACCGGGGCTGCCGCTGCTCGGGGTGGTCCCGGGCGGCTCGGCCAACGTCTTCGCGGGCGCCCTCGGCCTGCCCCGCGACCCGGTCGAGGCGACCTACCGCCTGCTCCAGGCCGTCGAGCACGGCACCAGCCGCCGGGTCAGCCTCGGCAAGGTCGCCTCCGCGGGCGGCCCCCTCCAGCACGACCGCTGGTTCACCTTCAACGCGGGCGTCGGCTGGGACGCCGACGTGGTCGCCGGCGTCGAGCACCAGCGGGCCAAGGGCCTCCAGGCGTCGCCGGGCCTGTACGCGCGCACCGCGCTCGCCAGCTACTTCACCCAGCGCAGGCACCCCGCCAGCCTGACCGTGCAAATCCCGGGCGAACCGCCGTTCGAGGACGTGCGCCTCGCGTTCGTGTCGAACACCGACCCGTGGACCTACCTCGGCGACAAGGCGATCCGGCTCAACCCGAGCACCTCTTTCGACGGCGGCCTGGGCCTGTTCGCGCTGCACGGCATGGGTTTGCCGACAGTTCTTCGCTACGTCGCGCATCTTTTGGCCACCGATGGGAACCCGAAGGGCGCGAACCTGCTCCGGCGCGACGACGTCGAGTACGTCCGGGTGACGACCCGGGAGCCCGTCAACCTCCAGGTGGACGGGGACCTGCTCGGCACGTGCACCGAGGTGGAGTTCACGGGCGTGCCAGGCGCGCTGACGGTGGCGGTGTGACCACGTTCGTGTGACCGTGGTGTGACCATCGCGCTACCCATCTGCGATGTTTCACCTGGTAGGGATGCCGCTCCGTGAAACCACAGGTGAACTCAGTCGATCTTTCGGGTGAGTTCACTCACCGGGTTAGTGCTAAACCCTTGACATCCGTGGCGTTCGTGAAAGCATTCACAAGCACCCCAAAAACCGACCGCTGACGACCGGCGCGCCCTCGCGCGCCTAGCTGAGGAGTAGTTCCAATGGACTGGCGCCACCGCGCGATCTGCCGCGACGAGGACCCCGAGCTGTTCTTCCCCGTGGGGAACAGCGGTCCTGCGCTCCTGCAGATCGCCGAGGCGAAGACCGTCTGCCGCCGTTGCCCCGTCGTCTCCGACTGCCTCTCGTGGGCGCTGGAGAGCGGCCAGGACGCCGGCGTGTGGGGCGGGATGAGCGAAGACGAGCGCCGCGCCCTCAAGCGCCGCAACGCTCGCACCCGGGCTCGCAGCAACGCCTGAGCCACGAACCAGCGAAGGGCCCGACACCGTGCCAGGTGTCGGGCCCTTCGTTTGTGTTGCACACCCTCCCGCATGACCACGTGACCCCGCTGAGGCAGGTTGCCACGTGTGCACGGGGAGCAGTCTAACGCCGTGCTCTGAGGGGCACGCGCAGGACCGCCTCTGTACCGCCTTTGGGCCGGCGTCGCAAGCTCAACGAGCCCCTGAGTTCCGACTCCACGAGGGTCCGGACGATCTGCAGGCCGAGGCGGTCGGTGCGCTCCAGCGAGAAGCCCTGCGGCAGGCCCTTGCCGTCGTCGGAGATCACCACGTCGAGCCACTTCGCCGAGCGCTCGGCGTGCACCACGACCTCGCCGCGCTGGCCCGCCGCGTAGGCGTGCTCGAACGCGTTCTGCACCAGCTCGGTCAGCACCATCACCAGCGGCGTGGCCAGCTCGGCGGGCACGATGCCGAACGGGCCGTCCCGCCGCACCACCACCTGCGACTCGGTGGCCGCGACGTCGGACATCATCGGGATGACCTTGTCCACCACCTCGTCCAGGTCCACCCGCTCGTCCACGGACATCGACAGCGTCTCGTGCACCAGGGCGATCGAGGTGACGCGGCGCACCGACTCGGCCAGCGCCTCGCGGGCCTCCTCGCTGCTGGTCCGGCGGCTCTGCAGGCGCAGCAGCGCGGCCACCGTCTGGAGGTTGTTCTTCACCCGGTGGTGGATCTCGCGGATCGTCGCGTCCTTGGACATCAGGGCCCGGTCGCGGCGGCGGACCTCGGTGACGTCCCGGCACAGCACCAGCGCGCCCGCCGCGCTGCCGCGAGGCCGCAGCGGCAGCGCCCGGAACAGCACGGCGGCGCCCCGGCGCGACTCGGCCTCGATGCGCATCGACGGCTGGCCGTCCAACGCCGCCCGGATGCGCTGGGCGACCTCCGTGGCGTCGAACGGGTCGCCGATCAGCGACCGCGTCAGCGGCGCCAGGTGCACGCCCACCAGGTCGGACGCGTGGCCCATGCGGTGGTAGGCGCTCAGCGCGTTGGGGCTCGCGAACACCACCGCGCCCGACGCGTCGAGCCTGATCAGGCCGTCACCCACGCGCGGGCTCGTGTGCACGTCCGGCGACGGCTCGGTGGTCGGGAACGTGCCGTCGGAGATCATCTGGCACAGGTCGGCGGCGCTGCCCAGGTAGGAGATCTCCAGCGGGCTGGGCACGCGCGGCACGGCCAGGTTGGTGTTGCGGCTGAGCACCGCGATGACCTCGTCGTTCCGCTTGACCGGGATGGCCTCGCGGCGCACCGGGACACCCAGGTGCCAGCGCGGGTCCTCCTCGCGGCAGATCCGCTGCTCGGTGATGGCGCGCCGCAACTGCGGGTGCTCCTCGACGTCGGCCGTGCTGCCCACGACGTCCTCCGGGTGGGCGGTCGGCGCCGTCGTCGGCCGGGCCTGGGCGACGCACAGGAACTCGCGGTCGTCCAGCGGCACCCACATGAGGAAGTCGGCGAAGCTCAGGTCCGAGAGCAGCTGCCACTCGGCGACGACCAGCTGGAGGTGGTCGACGGCGGCGCCGGAGAGCTTGGTGTGCTCGGCGAGGAGGTCGGTGAGCGTGGACAGCTACTCCACCACCGCGATCAGGTCGCCCTCCTGCACCACGTCGCCGGGCGCGACCGCGATGCGGGTGATCCTGCCGGAGCCCTCCGGGAGGACCGGGATCTCCATCTTCATGCTCTCGAGCACCACGACCGTGGTCTGGTGGTCGACCTGGTCGCCCTCCTTGACGGCGATCTGCGCCACGTTGGCGACGATCTCGGCGCGAATCTCCTCGGCCATGGCCCTCCTTCGCTCGGGTCCAATCCAACCACGGTTCAGGGCCGGTGATGTGCGGATCAGGGGTCGTGACACACTGATGAGAGGTAGTTCGAGCACTAGGAGAACCCCATGTCGAAGCGTGCCCGCAAGCGCCGCGACCGCAAGAAGGGCGGCGCCAACCACGGGAAGCGCCCCAACGCCTGACCCGTCGTTCGGCGGTGTGGTGTGCGAAGGCCCCGGGAGCTGCGGCTCCCGGGGCCTTCGGTTTTCTGGGGGTCGGGCGGTGGGCGGGAGGGTCGGTAGGGGCGGGTTAGGGGTCGTTCCGGCGTCGTTTCGGCGTGCGGGCGGGCGGTTGGAGCGGCACGATCGGCACCGGATCGCTTGATCTTGGAGCGCCTCGGGTCTGCTGGTCACACAACCGGGTGAACCAGGCCCGGACCATGTACGGAAACGCCGTTACGCCCATCGGTTGAGAATGAAACGAGGCCCCGAGCAACCACCCCCACGACCCACGACAGCCACACCCCCACCCAGGCCGACCGACCCACCTAGGCCGACCGACCCACCCAAGCCGCCCACGGCCCAGCCGGTGCACCGCAGCCTCACCCGCACCGCAGCCCCACTTACAGCAGCAGCCTTGCCCGACCACCGCCGGCCCGACCACCGCCGGCCTCGCCACCGCCAGCCTCGCCACCGCCAGCCTCGCCAGTCCCGCCACCGCTGACCCCGCCGCCGCTGGCCCCGCCACCGCCGGCTCCACCACTGCCGACCCCCTCACCGCCGAGGGAACAAGGCGCGAGGTGGGGGTCCGGGCATGGGTGTGCCTTGGCCGCCGGGGTCTGCGGCGCGGACGTCCGGTGGTTCGGCGGCGAGGAGGGCCAGCGCCTCGGCGCGGCGCGCGGCGGGGGCGATCCGCAGTTCACCGGCCCCGGTTCGGGGCGGCCGGGGCCGCGGCCGCGCAGGCTTGGCACGGCCGTGCCGCTCCGGTCCGGTGGGCGGCGTCGTCGGGGGTCACGGCGTCGGTGGACGACAGTGCCGGCAGGTCCCGGGAGCGGGAAGCCGGTGAGATGAGCGGGGAGCGCACCGGTCACCTCGCGGGCGGTGGTAGCGGTGGCGGGCCGGGCGTGCCGGAGGGGTTCGGGCCACTTGCGCGACGAGCGGCGCCGGAGCCCGAAGGGGTCCGGCGCCGCTCGTGGTGGTTCGCTTCAGTCCGAGGAGGACGTGGAGGTCGTCGAGGTCGGCGAAGACGTGGAGGAAGGCGCTGAGGCGGGCGCCGAGGGGGATGTGGTGGTGGTGGTCGTCGTGATCTCGACCTCCACCTCGACCGTGCCCTCGCCGGTCGTCCGGAACAGGTGCGCGCGCAGGCGGCGCTTCAGCTCCTCGGGCGCGTGCTCGCCGCCGCACTTGCGGGCCAGCAGCGCCTTCAGCTGCTCCTCGATGCCGTACTGCTCCAGGCACGGGTGGCACTCGTCCAGGTGGGTCTGGAGGAGTTCCTTGCGCTTCTGGTCGCACTCGTGGTCGAGGAAGAGCCAGACCTCGGACAGGACCTCGGAGCAGTCCGTCTGGTGGGGTTCGCCGCAGCTCATCGCCCCGCCACCTCCCGGTGGCCGTCGCGGAGGAAGCCGCGCTCGCGTGCGACGTCGGCGAGCTGCTCGCGAAGCTGCCTGCGGCCCCGGTGCAACCGGGACATCACGGTGCCGATCGGGGTGCCCATGATGTCTGCGATCTCCTTGTACGCGAAGCCCTCGACGTCCGCCAGGTAGACGGCGATCCGGAACTCCTCGGGCAGTCTCTGGAGGGCGTCCTTGACGTCCGAGTCCGGCAGCCGGTCGAGCGCGTCCACCTCCGCCGACCGCAGGCCCGTCGACGTGTGGCTCTCCGCCTGGGCGAGCTGCCAGTCGGTGATCTCGTCGGTCGGCTGCTGGAGCGGCTGGCGCTGCTTCTTGCGGTAGCCGTTGATGTAGGTGTTCGTCAGGATCCGGTACAGCCAGGCCTTGAGGTTGGTGCCCTCGGCGAACGACTGGAACGCCGCGTACGCCTTGAGGAAGGTCTCCTGCACCAGGTCCTCGGCGTCGGCCGGGTTGCGGGTCATCCGCAGGGCCGCCGAGTACAGCTGGTCCAGCAGCGGCATGGCGTCGCGCTCGAACCTGGCTGCGCGCTCGGCCGAGGTCTCGTCGCTAGGCGTGACCTGCGTTCGCGTGGCTGGCACCGCGCTCCCTTCCCACCTGCCGGTCAGCGCGGTGGACGTCGTCTGAGACGCCTTCGAGGATACGTGGCGGGCGGTGGGACGGCAGTGAGCCGAGCCACGTGGCGGGCGTGCCTTGGCCGTCCGCCCGATGGTCGTCCGCCCGTTGGCGGACTGCGCGACCTGCTGGTCCTTCACCTCGGTAACCACGTCCCCAAGAACGCGCCCGCCGCGGCGGGCATTCCCTCCATTAAGGTGCGCGATCATGGCCGGACGTGGTACGCCCGCCACCGCGTTGCTGGACAAGCAGAAGGTGGCCCACGAGCTGCACGCCTACGAGCACGACCCGCGGCACGAGTCCTACGGGCTGGAGGCCGCGGAGGCGCTCGGGATCTCACCTGAACGTGTGTTCAAGACGTTGGTGGCGGAGGTGGACGGCAGGCTCGCGGTGGGGGTGGTGCCGGTCACCGGGCAGCTCGACCTGAAGGCGCTGGCGGCGGCGTTGAAGGGCAAGAAGGCGAAGATGGCGGACGTGGCGGCGGCGGAGCGCGCGACCGGGTACGTGGCGGGCGGCATCTCGCCGCTGGGGCAGAAGAAGCGGTTGCCGGTGGTGGTGGACGCCTCGGCCGAGGCGTTCGAGACGGTCTACTGCTCGGCGGGGCGGCGTGGGCTGGAGGTTGAGCTGGCGCCCGCGGACCTGGTGCGGTTGACCCAGGCCGTGGTGGCGCCGATCGCCGGCTGACCCGGCAGCCCCAGCCCGGCGGGCCAGGTCCGGCAACCCCAGCCCGACAACCCCAGCCCGACAACCCCAGCCCGACAACCCCAGCCCGACAACCCCAGCCCGGCAACCTCAGTCCAGCGGCCTGAGCACGCGGTCGAGCCACTCCCCCACCACGCGGTGCACGCCCTCCAGGTCGGCCTTGAGGTTGTGGTCGCCGGGCAGCAGCACGAGTTCGCGGTGGTGCGCGGCGGCCGGGCGGCCGAACGGGTCCTTCTCGCCCTGCACCACGAGCGTGGCGACCTCGACGGCGTCCAGCTCGGGCAGCCGGCTCTTCTCGGGCTTGCCGGGCGGGTGCACGGGGAACGCCAGGCACAGCACCGCGACCGCCTGGCCCTCGGCGGACGTGCGGCAGGCGACCCGCGCGCCGGACGAGCGACCGCCGAACACGAGGGGCAGGTCGTCGAACCAGCCGGTGGACAGGTCCTCGACCACGGCGTGCCACGCCGCGTCGAGCTGCTTGGCGGGTGCGGGCGCGCGTCTGCCGGCCACCCGGTAGGGCTGTTCGACCAGCGCGACGTGCACGCCGACGTCGACCGCGGCGCGGGCGGCGGCCACGAGGTCGGGCGCGTCGATCCCGCCGCCCGCGCCGTGCCCGAGCAGCAGCGCCGCCCGGCCTTCGGGCGCGCAGTGCAGTTCGACCCGCGCCGGGCCGTGGGGGGTGTCGACCACCCGGGAGGTCATGGCAGCTCGAACAAGGTGGGCTCCGGTTTCTCGGACTCCCCCAGGGCGACCGCGTCCATCAGCGACGGGTCGTTGTTCTTGATGCTGTTGACCCGCATGGACACGGGGCGCAGCTCCAGCGCGTCGACCAGGTCGCGGTCGGGCGCGAGCAGGTCCTTCGGGTCGGTGAGGTCGGGGTCGAGCCACGCCTGCCAGCGGTCCTTCGGCAGCACCAGCGGCATGCGGTGGTGCACGGCGGCCATCTCGCCGATGGCGTCGGTGGTGAGGACCGCGCAGGTGATGACGGGTTTGCGCTCGTCGCCCTCCTGCTGCCACCACACGGACCAGATACCGGCCATGGCGAGGCTGGAGTCGTCGCCGGGGTTGATGAAGTACGGCTGCTTGCGGCCCTCGCCGGGCTGCCACTCGTACCAGCCGGCGGCGGGGATGATGCAGCGGCGCTTGGCCGCCGAGTCGCGGTAGGCGGGTTTCTCGAGCACGCTCTCGGACCGGGCGTTGATCATCTTGGCGGCGCCGGAGGTGTCCTTGGCCCAGTGCGGGACCAGGCCCCAGCGCATGACGCGGACGCTGCGCTCCAGGCTGTCCGGGTCGGGGGTGCCCTCGTCGTCGCGCGGGTGGCGCTCGACCACGGCGAGCACGCGCTTGGTGGGCGCGACGTTGTAGTCGGGGCCGGGGGCGTCGCCCTCGGTCCCGTCCACCGCGTCGAACTCGGCGGCCAGCAGCGCCGGGTTCTTGGTGGAGGCGTACCTGCCGCACACGACCCATCACCCCACAACGATCAGTCCCGACGGTCATCGTCGCACGTCGGAAGGCCCGGTGCGAGCCGTCCGGGAGGCCATGCGGGATCATCGACGCATGACTGAGCAGTGGTTCGCGCCCACCGCCGACGGCCCCGTGCACGCGACGGTACCCGTTCCCGGTTCGAAGTCGATCACCAACCGCGCGCTGGTGCTGGCCGCGCTGGCCGACCGGCCGTCGACGGTGGGCGCGCCGCTGCGCAGCCGCGACACGTTGCTGATGGCCGCCGCGCTGCGGTCGCTGGGGATCGGGGTCGACGACGGGCCGGACGGGTCGTGGCTGGTCACGCCGCGTCCGCTGCGCGGGCCGGCGCGGGTGGACTGCGGGCTGGCGGGCACGGTGATGCGGTTCCTGCCGCCGGCGGCGGCGCTGGCCGTCGGCGAGGTCGCGTTCGACGGGGACGAGCACGCGCGGGTGCGCCCGATGACGACGATCCTGGACGCGCTGCGCGCGCTGGGCGCGGACGTCGAGGGCGGCGCGCTGCCGTTCACCCTGCGCGGCGCGGGCGCGGTGCCGGGCGGCGAGGTCACCATCGACGCGTCCGCGTCGTCCCAGTTCGTGTCGGGCCTGCTGCTGTCCGGCGCCCGCTACGACCGCGGGGTGGTGGTGCGGCACTCGGGCAGGCCGGTGCCGTCGCTGCCGCACATCGAGATGACGGTGTCGATGCTGCGCGAGGCGGGCGTGGAGGTGGACGACTCGACGCGGGACGTGTGGCGGGTGGCGCCGGGCCCGATCGCGGGCCGCGACCGGCACGTGGAGCCGGACCTGTCCAACGCGACGCCGTTCCTGGCGGCGGCGGCCGTGACCGGCGGTTCGGTGACGGTGCCGGGCTGGCCGGAGCGCACCACGCAGCCCGGCGGCGCCGTGCGGGAGCTGTTCGAGCGCATGGGGTGCCGCGTGGAGCTGACCGCCGGGGGCCTGACCCTGACCGGTCCCGACCGGCTGACCGGCGTCGACGTGGACCTGCGCGACGAGAGCGAGCTGACGCCGACCGTGGCGGCGCTCGCCGCGCTGGCCGACGGTCCGACGCGGATCAGCGGCGTGGCGCACATCCGCGGCCACGAGACCGACCGGATCGCCGCGCTGGCCGCCGAGATCAACCGGTTGGGCGGCGAGGTGGAGGAGACCGAGGACGGCCTGGTGATCACGCCTCGGCCGCTGCGCGGCGGGCCGTGGCGCGCCTACGCCGACCACCGGATGGCCACGGCGGGCGCGATCATCGGGTTGGTGGTCGAGGGCGTGGCGGTGGACGACATCGGTTCGACGACGAAGACGATCCCCGATTTCCCGGGGATGTGGTCGGCCCTGCTGGGAGCGCGCTGACGTGGCGCGCGGCGACTGGCGGCGGCTGGACGAGTCGGACGTCCGGGTGCGGCCGGGCAAGGGCACCCGGCCGCGCACCAAGCGCAGGCCCGAGCACGCGGACGCGGTGCCCGCCATGGTCGTCGGCGTGGACCGGGGGCGGTGGACCTGCGCGATCGGGGACGACCCGGCGCGGCTGGTCACCGCGATGCGGGCGCGGGAGCTGGGCCGCACCCCGGTGGTGGTGGGCGACCAGGTCGGCCTGGTCGGCGACACCACGGGGCAGCCGGACACGCTGGCCCGGATCGTGCGCGTCGACGAGCGCCGCAGCGTGCTGCGCCGCACCGCGGACGACACGGACCCGTTCGAGCGGGTCGTCGTGGCCAACGCCGAGCTGCTGGTGATCGTGTCGGCGCTGGCCGAGCCGCAGCCGCGGCGGGGGTTCATCGACCGCTGCCTGGTCGCCGCGTACGCGGGCGGGCTCCAGCCGCTGCTGTGCCTGACCAAGAGCGACCTGGCGCCGCCGGACGAGCTGCTCGCGGCGTACGCGGAACTCGACCTGCCGGTGGTGGTGACGCGGTCCGACCAGGACCCGGCGCCGCTGCGGGAGCGCCTGGCCGACCGGGTGTCGGCGCTGATCGGGCATTCCGGGGTGGGCAAGTCGACGCTGGTCAACAAGCTGGTGCCGGACGCCAACCGGGCGGTGGGCGTGGTGAGCGGCGTCGGCAAGGGCAGGCACACGTCGACGCAGGCGGTGGCGCTGCCGCTGCCCGGCGGCGGGTGGGCCGTGGACACGCCGGGCATCCGGTCGTTCGGGCTGGCGCACATCACGCCCGACGACATCGTGGGGGCGTTCCCGGACATGAAGGCGATGGCCGAGGAGTGCCCGTCCGGCTGCGGGCACCTGGGCGCGCCGGAGGACCCGGACTGCATGCTGGACACGCTGGTGGTGACCGGTGAGGCGTCGCCGGGCAGGCTGGCGTCGCTGCGCAGGCTCCTGGAGTCGCGCGGGAAGCTGGAGGAGTACGACTAAGCCGGAGGAGCGCGGCCGGTCGTTCACCCGTGCGTGTGAGCGGGGTCGGCGGTAGTACGGTGCGCGGTCGTGGCGAAGGTGACCGGCATCGGCGGGGTGTTCCTGCGCGCCCGCGACCCGGCGCGGCTGGCCGAGTGGTACCGCAGGGCCCTGGGCGTCCCGATGAGCGACGGCGGCGCGGTGACGTTCCACTGGGACGGGGCGGAGACCACGACGCTCGCGCTGTTCGCGCAGGACACCGACTACTTCGGGGAGCCGGGGCAGCGGGTGATGATCAACTTCCGGGTGGACGACCTGGCGGTGCTGCTGGAGCGGTTGCGCGCGCACGGCGTCGAGGTGCTGCCGCAGACCGAGGACTCGGAGTTCGGTCGGTTCGGCTGGTGCGTCGACCCGGAGGGCAACCGGGTCGAGCTGTGGGAGCCGGCGCCCGGGATGTGAGACCGGCGAGGACCAACGGCCTCGCCGGTCGGGCCCGCGCCGCCCTACATCAGCTCCAGCACGAACGGCAGCTCCTGCGGCGCGTACCAGGCCAGCTCGTGGTCCTCCGCCCCGCCCAGCGCGAACTCCGCGTCCGGGTCGCCCAGGTCGGCCGCGTCGATCACCTCGGCCGCCGCGCGCACGTCGTCCTCCGCCTCCCCCGTGTCCAGGTGCACGGCGGCCACCTGGTCCACCGGCACCGGCCCCGACAGCTTCACCACCGAGAAGTCCAGGTCGGGCCGCAGCTTCGCGCCCTCCACGTCCACCGACACCACGGCCCGCCGCGGCACGGCCTTCTCGTCGCCGGCGATCAGCCGCAGCGACGCCCGCGCCGCGTCGAGCATCGCCGCGTACTCCAGCTCCTCGGTGTCGCCAGCCGCGTAGGACTCGCGCAGCGCGGGCGTCAACGCGAACCCCGTCCCGCCCACCGGGACGAACTGCCCCTGCTCCACCAGGTCGCGCAACATCGCGACGGTCGCCGGGAGGTACACCCTCATGCGGACACCGTTCCCATCAGCTCCTCCACCGACTCCTCCACCATCGCCGCGAGCACGTCCACGTCGGACATGGCGTCGCGGTCGGCGTTCAAGCCGAAGTACACGCCGCCGTCGTACGACGTCACCCCGATCGACAGCGCCTGGTTCTTGGCCAGCGGCACCACGGGGAACATCTCGATCATCTTCGCGCCCGCCGCGTACAGCGGCACCTGCGGGCCGGGCACGTTGGTCACCACCACGTTGAACAGCCGCCGCGAGAACGACGACGCCGCCCGCGCGCCCAGGGCGTGCAGGGTGGGCGGCGCGAAGCCGGAGAACCGGACCAGCGTCTGCGCCGCGACCGACTGCCCGGACTCCTGGTGCGCGCGCATCGCGTGCGACACGTGGTGCAGCCGCACCACCGGGTTCGGCTCGCCGACCGGCAGGTCCACGAAGTACGCGGCCACGCCCGCCTCGTCGTCGCGCACCGACATGGGCGCCATGGCCCGCATGGTCGTCCCGGCCGTCACGATCTCGCCGCGCGACAGCAGCCACGTACGCAGCGCCCCCGACAGCACGGCCAGCACGGCGTCGTTGACGGTGCCGCCGTGCACCCGGCGGACGGCGCGCAGGTCGTCCAGCCGCGCCCGCGCCACCGCGAACCTCCGCTGCGGCGAGATCCGCACGTTCAGGGGGCTGCCGGGCGCGGGCGTCGCGGCCGTGCGCAGCGCCGACGCCAGGCCGCCGAACAACCCGGCGACCTTGCGCACCGCGGCCACCGTGTCCATGGTCGCCGAGCGGGCGTTCTCCACGACCTCGCCGGGCCGCTGCACGGCCTCCGCCACCGCGTCCGCCACCAGCTGCAACCCGCTCGGCTCGGGCGCGGGCATCCACAGCGACTCGACCGGCGGGCGCGGCGTGGCGGACACGTCCAGGATGACCTGCCCGATCTCCGGCGCGCCCAGCCCGCTGACCACCGCCTGGTGGGTCTTGGTGACCACCGCGATCCGGTTCCGGGCCAGCCCCTCGACCAGGTAGACCTCCCACAGCGGCCGCGCGTGGTCCAGCGGGCGGGACATCAGCCGCGCGACCAGGTCGTGGAGCTGCCGGTCGCTGCCCGGTTTCGGCAGCGCGGACCGCCGCACGTGGTAGGTGACGTCGAAGTCCTGGTCGTCGACCCACACGGGCCGCGCGAGCCGCCCCGGCACGGGCACGACCTTCTGCCGGTACCGGGGCGCCAGCGACAGCCGCTCCTCGATCAGCGCGACCAGCCGGTCGTAGTCGAAGCCCGAGCGCGGCCTGCGGAACACCGCCACCCCGCCGACGTGCATCGGCGTCGTGGCGTCCTCCAGGTACAGGAACGAGGCGTCCAGCGCGGAGAGGCGGTCGGGCATGCCGACCAGGCTAGTCGCTGCAGTCCGCCACGAGCCGCCGCACGGCGCTGACCTCGGCCTCGTCGCGGTGGTGCCGGGCCAGCCTGATCGCCGCGGCGGCGGGCATGGCCGCGCGCACCCCGCCGTCGACGCCGGCCAGGAAACCCCGGAGCAGCCGGGACCGGGCGAGCCGCTTGAGCGGCCGCAGCGGCGCCACGGCCATCGCCATCCAGCTCAGCGCCACGTCCACCCGGCGGTCGCCGCGGCGGGCGCTGGCCCAGTCGACCACCACCGGGCCCTCCGGGCCGAGCACGACGTTGCCGGGGTGCAGGTCGAGGTGCAGCAGGCCGCCCTCGCCGGGCAGGAAGCCCGGTGCGGGCAGGTCGTCGAGCCTGCGGTGCAGCCCGGCCAGCTCCCGCCCGAGCGCACCCGCCCGCCACGGCTTCGCGTCGACCTCCGCGGACATGCGCGGCCCCGGCACGTACTCCATGACCAGGTCCGTCTCCGAGACGTCGGCGACCCGGGGCACCGGGATGCCGTGCCGGCGCAGGTAGCGCATCAGCTCGGCCTCGGGCCGGGGGTCGCGTCCCGCGCGGCTGCGCTTGACCAGCAGGCCGTCGGGACGCAGGTAGACGTCCGCCTCCTGGCCAGAGGCCAGCAGACGGTGCGCCTCGTCGCGCGGTGTCATGTGACGATCATCATGATTGACAGCGGAGAAACAAGCCCCGAACGGGTGGAGGACACTGCTCCTCGTGGATGTTTCGCCCAAGGACAAGTTCGTCACCGTCTACGGCCGCAAGCCGGTGCTCGAAGCGCTGGACGACCCGCGGCTGGAGGTCGACAAGGTGGTGCTGGCCGACACCGCGCGCGGCCCCGCGGCCAGGGAGATCCTGGACGCGGCCGGCCGGCGGGGCGTGCGGGTGCAGCGGGCCACGGCGCAGCGCGTGAAGGTGCTGGCGGGCAACGGGCGGCACGACCAGGGCGTGCTGGCCGACGTCGTGGCGCCGCGGATGCGCCCGCTGGACGCGGCGCTGCGCTCGCGGCCCCGGCACGTGCTGGTCCTGGACGGCATCACCACGCCCGCGAACGTGGGCATGATCCTGCGCACCGCCACCGCCGCGGGCATCGAGGGGATCGTGGTGCCGCGCCGGGGCGTGGCGTCGATCGACCCGCTGGTGGTGAAGGCGTCGGCGGGGGTGGCGTTTCGCGCCCCGGTGCTCAAGTGCGCGACGGCCGGCGAGGCGGTCGAGGCGCTGCGCGCGGAGGGCTACCCGGTGTACGCGCTCGACGCCGGCGCGCCGCGGACCGTGTACGGGTTCGACCTGCCCGAGCGGGCGGCGTTCGTGCTCGGCAGCGAGACGGCGGGCGTGTCGGCCGAGGTGAGGCCGCACGTGACCGGCTGGCTGTCCATCCCCATGGCGGCGGGGGTCGAGTCGCTGAACGTCGCCAGCGCGGCGGCGGTCCTGTGCTTCGAGGTGGCCAGGCGGGCGACGGCGTCAGCCGGGTAGCAGGACGTCCAGCTCCTCCAGGGTGGCGTCGACCGACCGGTGGTGGACCCCGACCATCCCGGTCGCGACGGCGCCGCGGACGTTCACCGCGAGGTCGTCGACGAAGACGCACTCGTCCGGGGCGAGCCCGAGCAGCTCGGCGACCAGCAGGTAGACGCGCCGGTCGGGCTTCGCGATGCCGACGTCACCGGACGTGACGACGACGTCGAACAGCGGCGACCAGGCGGCGGGCGGGCGCCACAGGCCGTCGGCGTTGGAGAGCACGGCGGTGCGCACGCCGCGGCGCCGCAGCCGCCGGGTGGCGGTGACGAGGGGCGGTTCGGCGGCGGTGTGGTCGTCGCCGAGGTCGGTGAGGACGCCGCCGTAGTCGAGCACCAGTCCGCGCACCCGTTGCCTCCATCAGGTGATCTTGGTACGTACGGCGGGCTTCCCTACTCGGTTCAGCATGCCACCTCAACTGCGCACGCTGCCCCCGTCGTGGGGAACACCGCCCCAACCGCCCCCGCCTCACCCGACGTCCTTGGACGCCCGCCACTTCCTGATCCCGGCCCTGGAAACCCTGTGCGGCCGCCGCCCCGCGAGCCAACTGGCCAAGACCTTCGCCCCACCGGCGGTGTCGACGCTGGCGGGAGCGGTGACGAGGAACCGGACCCGCCTGGGCCGCTACCGCCTGTGCCGGGTCTCCTCGGACGCGGCCGAACTGGCGGGAACCCTGCACATGCCGACGAGGACCCGCGCCTTCGCGGCGAGGGTGGAACGCCAAGGCGACCGCTGGCACTGCACCGAGTTCCACCTGCTGCCCTGAACCCCCGCCCACCCCCTCGGTCCCCACCGCCTCCCCCACCACACGTTCGGGTGATCACAACCCCACCCATGTACGAAAACACCGTTACGACCATCGGTTGATGAAATGGACGCCCGAGCAACCACCCCCTCCGCACCCACCCCTCCGCAGCCGCCCAACCCACCCGTTCCAGCGACCCCACCCCACGCCGGCCCCCAGCCCACCCGAGCCGAACCACAGCCGCAGCCCCGCCAGCCGACCCCCGACCCACCAGCCACACGGCCAACACCCACCCGCCGCATGCACCCGGCACGCCCGCACCCACTCCCGCGCACCCGCACACCCGTGCGCACACGCGTCTGCGGCCAGCAGGGCCAACGCGAGATCCGGAGGACTGGCCGGTGTCTGACCAGGCCGGCACCCGGCCAAGCCGAAGCGAGCCAAGCTGGGCCAGCCAGGACGAGAGCCAGCCAAGACGAGGCCCGGGTTTCGCCCCAGCGCCCAGCCCTGCCCCCCTGTCAGACCCCACCGGCCCCGGCCGAGCCCCCGTGAAGCGCCAGCCGAACCCCCTCGAGGCACAGGTCAGCTCCCTACCGGGCCGCAGCAGAACCCCGCTAGACACAGGCTGGCCCTGTGTGACCTGCCAGTCGAGCGACGTTGAAGGAGGCGCACCCAGGCGGCGTTGAGGTGCACTTAGGCGACGCCGAGGTGGAGCCGGGCGGCGCTGAGACCCCCAAGCGGCATCGGGAGCAGGCCAAACAGCGCGGAGACCGCTGCCGATCCGCGTCGGACCCCGCCGATCCGCGTTGGGCCGCGGCTGTCTCGCGTCGGGGCGCGGCCGTCTCGCGTTGGGCCGTGGCCGGGTCTTGTTGGACCGCGCCGGAGTCCGGTCGGGGTGGTTCGCGGCCGCGAGGGTGCCGCGAGCCCGCCGGTTCCTGCGGCTCACAGGCTGGGCAACCCGAACCGGTGAAACGTGGAAGCGGGGGGGGGGGCCTGGGGGGAGGGCCCCCGCGCCAGGGGGGGGGGCGGCTGTGGGGCGGACACGACCCGCCCGCTGTACGGGGCCGACGCCCCCCCGGCCCCCCCCCCCCCCCCCCGCCC
>NZ_JBHWIE010000025.1:0-56488 GCF_042732085.1 Actinosynnema sp. NPDC059797 | reverse complement strand
CTGCCGGCGTCCCTGACCGGGCTCGTCGAGGTCGGGGCGCCCGCCGGGGCCGGGCGGTGAGCGGCGCGGCGCCGTCCGCCGGGTCCTGCCGGGGTCCGGTCACGGCCGGCGCCAACCGGAGTCCGGTGGCGGCCGGCGCGGCCCTCCGCTGAGGGCTCGGGCGCGCCGGGGCCTCAATCCCCGACGCGCCCCAGCCTGCGGGTCAGCTCGGCGATCAGCTCCTGGTCGGTCAGGTCGGCGGGGTCGGGGCGGGCGCGCTGGAGCCGCGCCTCCTCGTCGGTGATCAGCTCGGCGGCCACCCACGCCTCCAGCGGGCTGGCCTCGAACAGGCGGGCCACGGCGCGGGCGGTCTCCAGGGAGACCCCCTTGCCCCGCCTCCACTCGCTGATGCGGCTGCGGTCGACGCCCGTCACCCTCGTCAGGTCGCCCGTCTTCAGCCCCCGGTTGCGGAGGTTCGTCTCGACGTACTGCCACCAGCGCGTGGTCACGGGGGTGATGTTAGGGGCCCGGACGCAACACGCGCCACGCGCGGCCGAGACGGTGAAGTGCGAAGTTGTTGGCGCACAAGGGAAAACGCCGTTGCGTCCGGGAAACCGGGTTACTGTTGTGCGCACACACCAGACGGTGTGCGCACACGACAGAGCCCGAGGCCCGCCATGCCCCACACCATCAGGCTCCGCCCGGAGGCCTTCACCAAAGCCGTGCGACTCGCGGGGTTCCGGTCCGACTACGCCCTGGCACGGGCGATGGACGTCAACCGCTCCACGGTCACCCGCGTGCTCAACGGCGCGCTCCAACCCGGTCCCGCGTTCATCGGCGGCGCGCTGACCGCGCTCGCGCCGATGCAGTTCCACGACCTGTTCGAGATCGTCTCCGTGCCGCGTTGACCACTCTCCGTGTCAGCCTCGGGAGGCTTTTCAGGTGCCCGGCACGCGTAGGCGAGTGGAGTGCGCCGGCCCCTGCTGTGGAGACTCACCCGAATGCGTGACACTAGAAGCGTCGAAGCGGTCTGACTCGATGTGACCAGTGGCCAACGCACGAAGTTCGGCGGCGGAAGGACAGCGGCAGGTGAGCGACGAGTCACGGCACGCGGCTTCGGCGTTGCGCCGGGACCTGGTGGGCGTCTCGGGCTCCCCCGACGCCCGCGCCTGGTTCGACGCGAACCGCGGGCGCGTCGCGGACGTGCTGCGCTCGGCGGTGGACGAGCCGGAGGCGGTGGCGGCGCTGCTGGCGGAGGTGTGGCCGGCGGTGCCCCCCGACGCGGACGAGGACTGGTTCCGGTCGCTGCACGAGGCCGGCGCGCGGCTGGCCGCGGTGCTGCCCACGTCGCTCGTGCTGGCCACCGCCTTCCGGCGGGGCGCGCGCTCGCTGCGCGCCCGGGGCCTCCTCCAGCTCGCCGCCGCGCAGGGGATGCGCGAGCTGGCCGTGCACCGGGTCCGCGACGACGACCCGGCCGCGACCGCGGCCGCCCTGGACGACCTCGCGGAGACCTACCGGGCGCAGGGGCGGATGCACCGGGTCGTCGGCTGCGCCGACGAGGCCCTGGAGACCTTCTTCCGGCACGGCGACCTGCCCGGGGCCGCGCGGGCGCTGACCCGCCTCGGTGAGCTGATGACCGAGGTGGGCAGGCTGACCGCGGCGGTCCGCTACCTGACGCGCGCGGACCGGGTGTTCGCCGAGGCGGGCGACCCCGCGGGCGTGCCGGACCGGGCCGGGGCGCTGGCCCTGCTCGGGCGGGCGCTGTGGCTGTCCGGCGACCGGCCGGCCGCCCACCGCGCGTTCAACCGGGCGCTCGCGTCGCTGATCGGCGTGGACGACGCGGCCGCGCAGCGGGTGCGCGACCTGGTGGCGGAGCTGGAGCAGCTCACTCCCGGAACAGGTTGACCAGCGCCAGGACGAGCTGGATGAGCAGCCCGGCGGCGAACCGGGGGCCGGTCCGGTCCACCGGGCGGCGGCGGCGGTGGTGGCAGTGCGCCCGGCGGCAGCCTCGGCGGCGGCAGGGGCGGGCGTGGCGGTCGTCGGGTTCGTTCATCGCCTCGGCGCGGGTTCCCGTTCAGAAGTCGGCGGTGGTGTCGGGGTCGTCGGCGAGCAGGTTGAGCACGTCGGGGCAGAGGAACACCCGGCGGTAGCCGCGGAACTCCCACGGCACCAGGATGCCCAGCTCGACGAGCCTGCCGGTCAGGTCGGTGGCGGCCCTCGTGGTCACGCCGTGCCGCTCGCACAGCCAGGGGTGGTCGACCACCGGGAAGCCGATCAGCTCGGCGGCCACCCGCGGGAGCCTGCCGCCGGAGGGCAGGCGGCGGGCGTAGTCGGCGGCGAGGTCCTCCAGGCGGGCGATCAGGCGGAGCTGGGCGTGGGCCTGGGCGCGGAGGCCGGCGGTGAAGAAGTCGACCCAGTGGTTGATCATCCCGGTGTCGACCACGGCGCGGAGCTGCCGCCGGTAGTCGGGCATGGCGTCGTCCAGCCACACCGACAGCGGCAGGACCTGGTCGCGCAGCAGGCCGGCGCGCACCAGCTCCAGGAGCGAGAACAGGCGCGCCACGTGCCCGTTCGCGGTCGGGAAGGGTTGCAGCACCTCCAGTTGGTAGTGCGCGATCGCGATCTGCGCGGTGCGGGGCTGCCGGTCCTCGTCCCGCAGCCACGTCGACCACTGCTCCAGCAGCGCGACCAGGTGGGCGCCCGTGGCGGTCAGCAGGTAGGCGTCCCCCGGCGTGGCGCCGAGCCGGCCGGGCGCGTCGCGCAGCACGTCACCGGGCCGGTCCGGCGGGCGGCCGGCCATGATCGCGGCCATCTGCCCCACCAGCTCCACGCCGTTGGGCACGCCGGCGCGGAGCCGCGCGAGACCGTGCTCGCAGGCCCGCCGGTAGGGCGCGATGGCCTCGTGCTCGGTGCCCTCCAGCGGCGGCGCGCCCCGGGACATCAGCAGGTCCACGACGAACGCCTCGCGCAGGCCCATCGCGATCCCGGCCAGGCCCGCCGAGCTGTTCGCGTCGCGGACCTGGGTGGCCCGCACCAGCGCGGAGCGCACGCCGAGCCGCTCGGCCGCCTCGTCGAGCCGGCCGAGCGCGTGCTCGGCGTCGGCGCAGGACCGGTAGGTCGACAGGGGCAGCCAGAGGTCCGAGGGCAGCGGCGAGGGGAGGTAGGCGCCTTCGCGGAGGAGGTGCTCCGGGATGCCGGGCATCGGGAGGACGGGCGCCCACTGCCCCGGGGGCAGAGGCCGGAAATTCATGGCGCAGAGCATCTACGAGAACCGTCCCCTTGGCAATAGTGGAACGAATTGAAGCTGGATGGCACTTCACTGCCGTTCACTCAGAGCGATGACCGGGGAGCCGACCGGTCGACCGCACTGCTCCACTCGGGTCGTCCGTATTTGTGCGGTTCCACCGAGCGCGGTGCGATTGATCATATGCCCAGCTCACGAATGGTCCAGCGGAACGGCCCAGCGGACCGGTGGCCAATTCTGGGGAAACCCGGCGTGCCCAGCTTTATTCCACTCCGCGGAAGCGACGTCGTCGAGCACCGAAGGCCGTTCGTTCCGGAAATAAGCGCACCCACGACCTCCCGCCGGCCATCACTCGATCGAGGAGCAATATTTCCCCACAACCGTCGAACACGTGCGGGAGCGGCGGCCCGGTCCCCGACGGACCCAGGCGGCTTGCGATGGTGCCACAGTGGTGCCATATTGGCACCATGGACCTGACACCGTACGTCGACAACCTCCGCCGCGAACTCGCCACGGCCGCCGAGGCCGGCGGGGCGGAGGCCAGGGCGTTGGCCGAGCGGTTGGCGGCGCCGCTGGAGTCCGCCGTGCGGTTGACGCTCCTGGAAGCCTTGTCCACGGCCGCCGACGAGATCACCCGGGACCTCGCGCCGGGCTCCGTGGACGTGCGGTTGCGAGGGCGCGACCCAGAGTTCGTGGTGGAAGTTCCCGAGGGCGCGGCGGTGAGCCACGACGATGCCGCAGTGGCACCACCGGTCGTCCCCGACGAGGGTGCGGTCACCCGGATCAACCTGCGCCTGCCGGAGCGGTTGAAGGAGCGCGTCGAGGAGGCCGCGACCCGCGAGGGGATCTCGGTCAACGCCTGGCTGGTGCGGGCCGCCGCGGCCGGGCTCGGCGGGTCGGCCGCGCGGCCCACGGGGCGCTCCGCCGCAGGTCAGCGCTACTCCGGCTGGGTCCGCTAGCCCACGCCGAACACCGCGCCGGCACCACCGGGCCGGCACCACCGGGCCGGCGTCACCGGGTGCCACGCCCGACGCCGCGCCGACCGACGCCGCGCCGGCACCGACGGCAGCGCCCGCCAGCAGCGCCCACCGACCGCGCCGCCCACCGACCGCGCCCCACGGCGTGCCCGGCACCGCACGACGACACCGCAGACGACCACCGGGGGGACACCCATGCCCGCTTTCACCACACCGCACCCGATCACGTTGGACCTCGACGTGGTCGCCGGCGGCGCCCGGATCACCGCCGCCGAGCGCGCCGACACCGTGGTCGAGGTCAAGCCGACCGACCCCGCCGACGACAAGGACGTCAGGACCGCCGAGGCCACCACCGTCGACTTCGCCGACGGCCGCCTCGTCGTCCGGACCCCGCGGTGGCGCGGCCTGTTCGGCCGCCCCGGCTCGGTGGACGTCACCGTCGAACTGCCCGCCGGCTCGGCGGTCACCGCCCGCGGCTCGCTCACCGACTTCCGCGGCGACGGCCCGCTCGGCGAGTGCCGCATCACCACCTCCGCGGGCCACATCGACCTGCACCGCACCGGCGACCTGCGCGCCGCGACCGCCACCGGCGACGTCGTGGTGGCCCACGCGACCGGCCGCGCCGAGGTGACCACCGGCACCGGCGAGGTGCGCATCGGCAGGCTCGACGGCCACGGCGCGGTCCGGAACTCCAACGGCGTCACGCGGATCGGGGAGGTCCTCGGCGACGTCCGGGTGAACGCCGCCAACGGCGACATCCACGTGGACACCGCGCACGGCGACGTGCACGCCAAGACCGCCAACGGCCACGTGCGCGTCGGCGACGTGGCGCGCGGCTCGGTGGTGCTGGAGACCCGCGTCGGCGAGCTGGAGGTCGGCATCCGCGAGGGCACGGCCGCCTGGCTGGACGTGCGCTCGCTCGCGGGCCGCGTGCACAACCGGCTGACCGCCGCCGACTCGCCCGCCGACACCGACGAGCGGGTCGAGGTGCGCGCCCGCACCTCGCTGGGCGACGTCGTCGTCCGGCGCGCCTGACCCGACGAACACCAACACGAAAATCATTGGGGGACAACACATGTGGAACACCCACCCGGAGCAGTTCTGGCTGCGCGGCGAGCAGCCGGCCGCGCCCGTCGTCCACGACGGGGAGCTGGGCTTCTGGAACGTCTACGGCCACGAGGAGGCCGTCGAGGTGCTCGGCGACTGGGGCCGGTTCTCGTCGGACCTCTCGCGGCTGTTCCCGGAGATGCCGGAGGGGACGGCGCTGGACGGCAACATCGTCCAGATGGACCCGCCGAAGCACCGCGAGCTGCGGAACCTGGTCGGCCGGGCGTTCACGCCGAAGGTCGTCGCGGACCTGGAACCGCGCATCGAGCAGCTGACCCGGGAGCTGCTGGACCAGGTGGGCGACGACTTCGAGCTGGTCCGCGACCTGGCCTACCCGCTGCCGGTGACCGTGATCGCGGAGCTGCTCGGCGTGCCCGCCGAGGACCGGGGGCTGTTCAAGGAGTGGGGCGACCGGCTCTTCGAGGACGCCAACCAGTTCTCGCTCAAGGACGAGGACCGGGTGCGCGCGGACTTCGAGCACCAGGGCGAGGTCATCCGGCCGATGCTGGAGTACCTGGCCGCGCACGCCGCCGAACGCCGCCGCGCCCCGCGCGAGGACCTGCTCACCGCGCTCGTCGAGGCCGAGGTGGACGGGGCGCGCCTGTCCGACGTCGAGGTGGTCAACTTCGCGAGCGTTCTGCTCGTCGCCGGCCACATCACCACGACCATGCTGCTGGGCAACACCGTGCTGTGCCTGGACGCGCACCCGGACCAGTTCGCGGCGGTCCGCGCCGACCGGTCCCGGGTGCCCGCGGCGATCGAGGAGTCGCCGAGGTTCCTCACCCCGTTCGCCTCGGTCGTGCGCGTCACGGCGGAGCCGCAGGTCGTGGGCGGCGTCGAGGTGCCGGCGGACCAGATGCTGATGGTCTGGCCGGCCGCCGCCAACCGCGACCCGCGCCGGTTCGCCGACCCCGGCGCCTTCGACGTGGCCCGCGACCCCAACCCGCACCTCGCCTTCGGCCGGGGCGTGCACTTCTGCGTGGGCGCGCCGCTGGCCCGCCTGGAGGGCCGGGTCGTGCTGGAGGTGCTGCTGGACCGCTTCCCGCGGCTGCGCGTCGACCCGGACCGCGAGCCGGTCTTCCTGCCCTCGCCGAACCTGACCGGCGTGCGGTCCCTGCACCTGCTCACCGACTAGGGACACCCCGCGCGACCGCGTCGGGCCCGGCACCAGGTCGGGTGTCACGCGGTCGCGCGGGCCGTTCGCCGCAACCGTCACGGTGAGCCGCCCGGACGGCACGGTGCGGCGCTACGATCACGGGCGTGCGTCCCCTGGCTCCCGGAGTCCACCAGCTGCTCGGCAGGCCTCCGCACATGATGAACGCCTACCTGGTCGAGGACGTGCTGGTGGACGCGGGCACGCCCGCCGCCCGCAAGCGGATCGCGCGCCAGCTCGACGGGCGGAAGCTCGCCGCCCACGTGGTGACGCACGCCCACCCCGACCACTTCGGCTCCAGCCACGCCCTGTGCGAGCGGTACGACGTGCCGCTGTGGGCGGGCAGCCGGGACGTCGCGGCGATCGAATCGGCCCGGCCGGTGCCCGCGCCCGGCCTGCTGCCCGCGCTGCTGGCGAAGATGCCGATGCCCGAACCGCACCCGGTCGCCCGGGGCCTGGTCGAGGGGGACGAGGTCGCCGGGTTCACCGTGCTGGACGCGCCCGGCCACTCCCCCGGCCACATCGCCCTGTGGCGCGACCACGACGGCGTGCTGATCTGCGGCGACGTGTTCTTCAACCTGCTGCGGCCCGGACCGCCGCCGAAGTTCCTGACGCACGACGTCGAGCGCAACCGCGAGTCCATGCGCCGGCTCGCGGAGCTGAGGCCGAAGCTGGTGCTGTTCGGCCACGGCCGCCCGCTCCGCGACCCCGACCGGCTGAAGCGCCTGGTCGGATGAGGGCCCCGGGACCGGTCAGCCCGGAGCCCACCGGGCCGGGACCCACCGGGCCGGGACCCACCGGGCCGGGACCCTCCGACCCGGGACCCGCCGACCCGCGGCCGGGCACCCTGGAGCGGGACCGGGAGCTGGGGCGGATCACGGCGGCGCTGGACTCGGCGGCGGCCGGCGAGGGCCGGGTCGTGGTGATCGAGGGCCGGGCGGGCATCGGCAAGACCCGGCTGGTGCAGGACACCCGCGCCCTGGCCGGGCAGCGCCGGTTCGGCAGGCTCCAGGCCGTCGGCGACGTGCTGGAGAGCGCGATGCCGTGGGGCGTGGTCCGGCAGATGGTGGAGCGGTCGGTGTCCCGCTACCGGGGCGAGGTCCGGGAGCGGATCCTGGCCGGCCCGCCGGGGAACGCGCTGGCCGCGCTCGACGGCGCGGCGGCCGACCCGGGCGAGGCCGAGCTGGCGCGCACGCTGCACGCGCTGTGGTGGGTGGCGGTGGACCTGTCCGCGACCCGGCCGCTGCTGATCACCGTGGACGACGCGCACTGGGCGGACCCGTCGTCGCTGCGGTTCCTGGCCTACCTGTCGCGGCGGATCGCGGACCTGCCGATCGCGCTGGTCGTCGCGACCCGGCCGCCGGAGGGCAACACGGGCCCGCTGGCGCAGCTGAGCGTGTCGCGGCAGGCCGAGCGCCTGCTGCCGCGCCCGCTGACCGAACGCGCGCTGGGCGACCTGGTCGCGGCCCGGGGCGTGCGGCCCGCGCCGGAGGTGGCGGCGGCGCTGCACGCGGCGGGCGGCGGCAACCCGTTCCTGACCGGCGTGCTGGTCGACGAGCTGGAGGCGCTCGCGCTGCCCCTGGACGACCCGCGCACCGCCGACCGGGTCGGCGGCCTCGGCCCCAGCACCGTGTTCCGCGCCGCGCTGGGTCGGGTGCCCGCCGAGGCGGTGCGACTGGCCGGCGCGGCGGCCGTGCTCGGCACGGCGGCCGACCCGTGGCTCGCGGGCGAGGTCGCCGACCTCGGCGCGGACGAGCTGGCGCGGGCGGTCGAGGCGCTGGTGGCGGCGAACGTGCTGGCCGGCGAGGAGCTGGCGTTCCCGCACCCGGTGGTGCGCGAGGCGGTGCTGGCCGACCTGGGCCCGGTGGCGCGGGCGGCGCTGCACGCCAGGGCCGCCACCAGGCTGTGGACGGCGAAGGCGCCCGCCGAACGGGTCGCCGCGCACCTCTCGCGGGCACCGCGCGGCACCCTGCCGGAGGCCGCGGACGTGCTGCGCCGGGCGGCGGCGGCCCTGCTGGCGGCGGGCGACCCGCACACCGCCGCGTCCCACCTGCGGCGGGCGGTGGAGGAGCGGCCGGACGACGCGGGCCTGCGCGCCGAACTGGGTCGGGCGCTGCTGCGCGCCGGCGACGCCGCGGGCGCCCGCGAGGAGCTGCGCGCGGCCGCCGCCGCCCTGCCCGACGCCGAGCTGTCGGCCGCCGCCGCGTCCGCCACCGCCGCGGTCGACGGCCCGGACGCGGCGATCGCCGAGCTGGTCGAGGCCGTGTCCCGGCGCGGCCCCGACGCGGGCAGGCTGCACCTGGAGGCGCGGCTGGCGGTGCTCCGGTCGTTCTCCCCGAACCACCGCCGGGCCGCCTCGGCGCACCTGGGCGGGTACGCGTCGCTGGCCGGCCGCACCCCCGACGAGCGCACCCTGCTGGGCCTGCTCGCGCAGACCGGCCGCTACGAGGTGTGGCCCGCGGGCGAGGTGGCCGCCACGGCGTTGCGCGCGCTGTCGAACGGCGCGTACTTCGACGACGCCACCGGCAGCACCGACGCCATGGTCGCGTGGGTGGTGGCGCTGATCGCGCTGGTGGCCGCGGACGGCGTCGAGGAGGCGCGCCGGGAGGTCGAGCGCGCCCGGTCCCGGGTGCGGGCGCACGGGTCGCCGGTCGAGTACGCCATGGTGGCCAACGCGAACTCGTTCCTGAGCTGGCGGCTGGGCGACCTGGGCGCGATGGCCGCGGACGCCGAGGGCGCGCTGGCCGCCGTGCGGGACGAGGACCCGGTGACGCACGTGGTGGCGCTGCGCGCGACGGCCACCCACTTCCTGTGCTACCTGGGGTTGGAGCGGGGCGACCCGGGCGGCGTGGCCGAGGTGCTGGCGCGGTTCGACGCCCTGCACCCGGAGACGCCGCGGATCATGCCCACGATCTGGCTGCACCAGCCGCGCGCCCTGCTGGCGCTGGCCCGGGGCGACGCGCGGACGGCGCGCGAGGAGGCGTTCCGGCAGCGCGACGCCCAGGCCGAGGCCGAGATGGACCCGCCGTCCGTGCCGTGGCGCGACCCGGCGGTGCGCGCGGCGCTGCTGCTCGGCGACGGGGCCGGCGCGCGGGAGCTGGCCCACGAGCAGGTGGCGCTGGCGCGGAGGTGGGGCGCGGCCACCGAGGTCGGCGCGGCCCTGCGGCTGCTCGCGCACGCCGACGCGGAACGCCGGGTGGAGCTGCTGGTCGAGTCGGTGGCGGTGCTGGAGACCTCGCCGGCCCGGCTGCACCTGGCCAAGGCGCTGGCCGACCTGGGCGAGGCGCTGCGGGTGGCGCGGCGGCGCGCGGACGCGCGGGAACCGCTGCACCGGGCCATGGAGCTGGCCTCGGCGTGCGGGGCGACGGCGCTGCGCGGGCGGGCTGCGGAGGCGTTGGAGGCGCTGGGCGACCGGCCGCGGCGGCTGGTGCTGCCGGGCGCGGAGGCGTTGACCGCGAGCGAGCGCCGGGTGGCCGACCTCGCGGCGCTCGGGCGGGCCAACCGGGAGATCGCGCAGGAGCTGTTCGTGACGCCCAAGACGGTGGAGAACCACCTGGGCCGGATCTACACGAAGCTCGGCATCAGCGGCCGCCGCGACCTGGCCCGCGCGTTGGCCTGATCGGTGTAGGAGACGCCTGGGGGTCGTCCGGATACACCCAAGTTCCGCCGGGGGCAGTTGAGGGGCCTTCCCTCATGCCCGGCGACGTTTGCGCAGGTCAAGCTATGTCCTGTCACACCGAGGGGGCACTGCGGGAGGCGGTTCCCCCCACTTCACAGGAGGCAGGACCATGTTGCGCAAGACCGTGCTCGCCGCCGTCGCCACCGCCGCCGCCGCGCTCACCCTGCCGGGTGTCGCGTCCGCCGACCCGGTGTTCACCGCCCCGGAGCGCTGCGCCCGGATCAGCGACCTCGCCGGCCCCGACTTCCACGTCCGCCAGTGCGGGGTCAGCGACGTCGACCAGTTCCGCGCGGGCTTCGCCGGCAACGGCAACAGCCACTGCGGCCCGGCTTCGCTCTACAACGTGCTGCACTACTGGGGGCACCAGGAGGACGCGCCGGTCGGCTGGCTGACCACGAAGGTCGGCAACCTGAACCCGACCGACCCGGCCCACTACAACGTCGTGACCAACTCGATCGGCCGCATCGCGACCGACGCGGGCTGGAGCCACGAGGACGGCACCAACACCACGAACCTGCGCGCCGCCTGGAACGTCGCCACCGCGCCGGCCAGGAACAGCGGCTGGTTCGTGGACTCCGGGTACGTCAACTCCCACAGCGCCGCCGACTTCGCCGGCGACCTGGCGAGGAAGCTCGACTGGGGCCCGCTGCAACTGGTCTACGGCCGCTACGCGGACGGCCCGTCGGACAGCCTCAAGCGCACCGGCGGCCACCTCGTCACCGTGGTGTCGGCCAAGGGCTCGTTCAACGGCGACGTGGTCGAGCTGAAGCTGGCCGACCCCGGTCGCGCCCCCGACCACGGGCAGGGCGACTACCTGGCCACGCAGTCGGCGTACGAGGCGTTGGACGTGAAGCTGGAGCGGGTGAACTTCAAGCAGTACGTGCCGTCGAAGGACGACCCGAGCACGCCGGTGAACGAGGCGCTGCTGCCGGGCACCTACAAGGACGTCGAGCGGTGGGAGCTGACCGGTCCCCGCTACGTCAGCGACACCACGCGGCAGATGGTGGAGGGCTTCAACTGGTTCGTCATGGCTCCGCCGATCGGCTGAGCAGCGCCGGCCGACCGGCCGCGACCGACCCGGAGGGCCCCGCTCGCGAGCGGGGCCCTCCCCGCGCGTCCGGGGTGCCGCGAACAGCGCCTCGAACGCCTGTTCGATCCGTCCACACCTGGGGACAGGTCTGTGGACAACTCAGTTCCCGCGGGTCAGGGCCTGTGCGTGGGCGAGCAGTTCGTCCACGGTCCACTGGTCGTAGGCATGCCGCCCGCGCTTCTCCGCGACGATCCGGCCGTCGGGGGCGATGAGGAAGTCCGCGGGCAGCCCGAGCCGGCCCCCGGTCGCCCGGGGCGGCGGGCGGCGACCGCGCAGCAGCGGTCCGAGGTCGCGCGCGACGCCGCGGACGATGGCGCTCCACGCGCGCGGGTCGAGCAGGGCGCGGGGCGCGGCCTCGACGCCGAACTCCGCGTAGAGCCGCTTGTCCGGGTCGGCGACGACGGCGAACGGGAGGTCGGCGACGTGCGGGCGCAGGTCCGCCGCGCCGGAGTGGAACACGACCACCTCGACGACGCCGTGCGCGGAGATCTCGTCGTGCCGCAACACGATCGACCGCAGGTGGAGGTTGCAGACCGGGCAGCCGGCGAACCGGCGGAACTGGAGGTGCACCAACCGATCCGGGTCGGGCACCCGCACCGCGCCACCCCGGACGGTCTCCCACTCGGCCATGGTTCCCCCTCTTCAGCGTGCGCTGTACGCCTACGATCGCACGTTATGCGCGTATGCCGTACGCTGTCAAGGCGATGCCCCGCCCCAAGTCCCTCACCACCACCGCCCTCGCCGCGGCCGCCCTGGCCGTGGTCGACCGCGACGGCCTGGACGCGCTGTCCATGCGCGCGGTCGCCGCCGAGCTGGGGATGGGGACGATGTCGCTCTACCGGTACGTGGCCGACCGGGAGGAGCTGGAGGCGCTCGCCGCGGAGCTGGTGTTGTCCACAGTGGACACCTCGCCGCCCCGGCGCGCGTCGTGGGACGAACAGGTCGCCGTGCTGGTGGAGCGGCTGCGGGCGGCGGTCGGCGAGCACCCCCGGGCCGTGCCGCTGACCACCGCGCACCGGCACCGGTGCCCGAGCGCGCTGCGCTGGGCCGAGGCCGTGCTGGGGGTGCTGACCCGGGCCGGGTTCGACGGGGCCGAGCGGGCGATCGCGCTGCGCGCCCTGCTGGGGTACGTGATCGGCGCGATCGAGCTGGAGCACCGGGGTCCGCTGGACGGGCCCGGCACCACCGCGATGGCCGGGCTGGGCGAGGGGTTCCCGCTGCTGGCCGAGACCGCCGGTGCGGCGAGGGGGATCGACGCGGACGAGGAGTTCCGGCGCGGGCTGGCCGTCGTGCTGCGCGGGCTGCGCCGGGGCTGAGGGGCGGCGGACCCGTCGGGCTCCGCGGACCCGGGGTGACCGGCTCGGGTCCTCGGGTCGGGAGTTGGCCGGTGCGGAGACCGAAGCCGACCTCGGCCCCCGCACCGAACGCGACGAACACGGAGTTGCGCTCCGAGCGTGGCGTCGACGTGGGCGCGGCCGACTCCCGCTGCGTCTCCAGGTCAGGTTCGTCGATGAGGGGTCGGGTGACCCCTCGCCCGTCCGCCACCGCAGCTGCGGACGGGAAGTCGTGAGCGGTCCGGCCTACCGGGAGATCAGGCCGGTCACGCGATCCGGTCGTCGGGCAGGTCGAGCAGCTCTTCGAGCACGCTCGTCGCCGGCCCGTGCCTGCGCCAGGAAAAACGGCTGGGCGCCAGGACGTTCACCTCGTCGGCGGGCATCCGCATCGCGACCGCGTCGTCCGGCGTGTGCAGCCGCACGACGTCGATCACCGCGTCGTGCGCGCGAACGCCGACCACCGCCGCGAGCTCGCCCCTGGCATCCCTGGGGTGGAGGAACTGGAAGCCCCGCGCGATGAGTTCGCGCAGCTGGATGGAGGTGCGGTTGGTCGCCTGGTCAGCCGACGAGGTCATCGAACTCCCCGTCCCTGGCCCCGGCCACGAAGGCCGCGATCTCCGCCCTGGTGTAGACGAGCGCGGGGCCTTCGGGGAAGCGGGAGTTGCGCATGGCGACCGAGCCGTCGGTGAGCGTGGCGAGTTCTACGCAGTTGCCGAGCGCGCCGCTGCGGGCGCTCTTGCGCCACTCGACGCCGACGAGATCGGCAGCGGGCATACCGTTGTGGACCTGAGCGGTCATCGACATCACCCTCCAACCCGGAGACACATCGTCGTGGTGATGCATCTGCACGTGCATTTGATTGTGCACGGACCGTAGCACTGGCTGACGCACGGGTAAATGCACGTGCAGATGCAGAGCGTGAACTTCGCCCGTACGGAGGAAGCCCTACAGGTCCGCTCGGATCTTGCTCAGCAGCTGCCGGCTGCGGTCCGGCGTCTCCGCGTCCACGGTGAGCCGGTCGAACACCCGGCTGTAGACCTCCAGTTCTTCGAGTTTGTCCAGGTAGAGGGCTCCGGCGAGGTGTTCGAGGTACACGATGTCCGGCAGGTCGGGCTCGCCGAAGCGCAGCATCGTAAAAGCACCTTCCGCTGCGTAACCGCTGAGCTGGTACGGCACGATCTGGAGGGTGATCGGGCTTTCCTTGGTCACGCTGAGCAAGTACTCGATCTGCTCCAGCATCACGCGCCGCCCGCCGATGGGCCGGTGGAGCACCGACTCGTCGATCACCGCCCACAGCCGCGGCGCGCCCGGTCGCTGGAGGATCTTCTGCCGCTGCATCCGCAGCGCGACCCGCCGCTTCACCGCCGGCCCCGCCAGCTCGGGTCTGCCGTGGCTCGCGATCGCCATCGCGTAGTCCTCGGTCTGGAGCAGGCCCGGCACGAACAGCGTCTCGTAGGTGAGGATGCGCGAGGCCGCCTCCTCCAGGCCGACGTAGTCCTGGAACCAGTCGGGCATCAGGTCCGAGTACCGGTGCCACCAGCCCGGCGAGTTCGAGCGGCGGACCATCTCGAGGAACTTCCCGCGGACCTCGTCCTCGGTCACCCCGTACATGGTCAGCAGGTCGTTCACGTCGCGCTCCTTGAGCCCGACGCGCCCCAGCTCCATGCGACTGATCTTCGACTCCGAGCCGCGGATCGCGTAGCCCGCGTCCGCGCGGCTGATCTCGGCCGCCTCGCGGAGCCTGCGCAGCTGCGCGCCGAGCACGATCCGCAGAGCGGTGGGCCCGCTCTCCCGCTCGGAGGTCGGCTCACCCGTGACCATCGTGGCACCTCCCGACCGTCATGCCCCTGATCCACCCCTGGCCCACTGCCGGTCCAGCTCCGATTGGAGTCGTCCACCCGAACAGCGGTTGCGCCCGGAAGGGGCCAACTCGCATCGTCACTGAACGTACACCCCCGATCTTGCCGCGTCAGATGTGCGCGGCTCACTCACGCGGAAGGCCCATACGCTTACGCTGAGCGGACTGTGACGCGGTGCACGAAACATCGCCCCTTCTCCCCCGTTATGCGAGGTCAACACAATGTCGGGTTCGTCCTCGGACGCCGCCACCCCCGTCTACATCGACACCACCAAGGCCAGCATCGCCAGGGTTTACGACGCGTTCCTCAACGGCAAGGACAATTACGAGATCGACCGGGAAGTCCTGCGCCGCGTCCAGCAGGTCGCCCCCGAAGCGGCGACGTTGGCCGTGGACAACCGCAACTTCCTCATCCGCGCCACCCGTTTCGTCGCGAGCCAGACGGGTATCACGCAGTTCCTCGACTGCGGTTCGGGTCTGCCCACCGCCGAGAACACCCACCAGGTGGCGCAGCGGATTAACCCGGACGTACGAGTCGTCTACGTCGACAACGACCCCGTGGTGCTGGCGCACGGCCGGGCGCTGCTGGAGGAGAACGACCAGACCCACTTCTCGGCGGCGGACATCTTCAAGCCGCAGGAGATCCTGAACGACCCGGTGGTGCGCAAGCACATCGACTTCTCCGAGCCGCTGGCGTTGTTCCAGATGGGGACGCTGCACCACTACAACGGCACCACCCCGACGTCGGCGGAGATCATGGCCGAGTACATCGAGGCGCTGCCGTCCGGGTCCTTCGTCGGCATCTCCCACTTCCTCGACCCGGAGACCGAGGAGCACTCGGCCATCGCGCGGCGGATGGAGGAGACGTTCCTGCACTCGCCGATGGGCAGCGGGCGGTTCGCGACCAGGGGCGAGCTGCTGGGGCTGTTCAAGGGCCTCGAACTGATCGACCCGGGCCTGGTCATCTGCGCCGACTGGTGGCCGGACGGGCCGCGGTTGAAGGAGTTGGACACGGTGAGCTACTGCATCGCGGGCGCGGTGGCGCGCAAGCCCTGATGATCTTCGGTAGCCTCGGGCGCCGCGGGGAGGGCACGGGGCTGTTCTTCGAGGAAGCTCGCGTCGCACGATCGAGTGAACCTCGCAAAAAGATGTACGGAAACACCGTTCCCGTACATCGGTAGAGGAGAAATCGACGGCCGAGCGACCACCCCCAACCCTGCCAACGGGGCGGTGAGCACGGAGACGGGGTGGTCGCCCGGCCGGTCCGGCCAAGCAGGACTGGACGGCTGGACCGCACGACCAGGCCGGCCCGCGCGACCGGGCCGGACAGAACCGAAGGAGGCACCGACTTCGCACCCAGGACCAGGGGTCTGAGCCCCACCCCACTCGCACCCCCGGCGGCTTGCCGGCCACACCAGCCAGCCGCCTGCCGGCCACACGCCGGTCGGCCAACTGCGCGTCCACCAGCCAGCCGCACACCAGCCGCCGACCACACATCCGCAAGCCCGAACATCCGCAAGCCTGACCGCGCACCAGCCGCCGGTCCCTGTGCCCAGCGGTCACACACTCGCGCACTCGCGGCGCGCACGCCGGTTGCCGCCCGCCGCACGCCGACCCAGGCGAACCCTCGCTCCCGGCCGCCGAACTCGCCGCACGCCGCACATGCTGCTCGCCACACGCCGCACCCGTTGCCGCCGCACCCGCCACACACCGCACCCGTTGCCGTCGCGTCTCGCGGGCTGACTTGCCCGCCGCGCGCCCGCAGAGGAGTGCCTCGTCCGTCGCCGTTGCGTTGGCCGCCGGCCCGTTGCGGCGGCCGGGTGCTTGGGGTGGTTCGTTGCCCGTCCCAACCTGCTGCTTGGCCGCCGGGAACCGCGCTCTTGGCCGGACGCGCGAACCGGTCAGCCTTGGGGCGGTTAGCGTCCCGCGCGTCGAAGCGGCTTTGGGAGCGCTCTCATGTCCACATCGGACCACGCGGGTGGCCCGGCTGTCGTCGAGGCTGGAAGGGCTCGGTGACAGCCGGGCCGGCTAGTCCTAAGCGGACACCCGGTTGGTGAAGAACTCGGTCAGCACCGGGGCGGTCACCTTGGCCTTCACCATGTGGGTCTGTCCCGGCAGGACTACCAGCTGACCCTTCGGCAGCGCCGAAGCCAGGTACCGCTGGGCGTTCCGCATGTACTCCGGGCTCTTCTCCCCCGCGATCACCAGCGCGGGCACCTCCGCACCCGACCACCGACCCGCGGGCGGCGGGGTGCCGTGCTGGTACTCGCCCACCACGGCCAGGTCGTTCGGCAGCGTGTGGGCCACCCCCTTGAGCTTCTTCCACGGCGGCATGAGCGGGAACATCGCGATGAGGAACCCGGGCGTGCCGACGTAGCGCATGAACAGCTTCACGGCGTCTCCCCGCCGCCCCTCCGCGATCGCGCGGGACACCTCCGCCGGGAAGCCCGGGTCCATCGGCCGGTGCGTGTTGTCGATGATCATGGGCGACTCGTAGATCGCCACCCGCTCCGCCGCGACACCGCGGTGCGCCGCCTCGGCGACCAGCGCACCGCCCGACGACATGCCGAACAGGTGGGCCGAGCCCCCGGCCTCCTCGATCAACGCGGCGATGTCCTCGACCTCGCGCTCGACGTCGTACGACCCCGCGTCACCGCTCTCACCGCGGCCCCGCCGGTCGTAGGTGTAGACGGTGAAGTCCGACGACAGGGCCTTCGCCAGCTCGGCGGCCGGGCCGAACCCGCGGTAGCACAGGGCACCGTCCACGATGATCAGCGCCGGGCCCGACCCGACCTTGCCGTACGCGATCCTGGTGCCGTCCTTGGACACGACGTGCGCCATCTTCCTCGTTCTCCTCATGTTCTCGGGCGCGACCCTGTCGGACCACGTCGAACCAACACCCAACGGACAGGACCGAGCGCGTCCGGCGGCTTCGCGTGCCGCTCGGACGCCTCGATCAGGACAGGTCGCCGACCCAGGCCGACCACGCCCGCTCGTCGCGGTCGTCGCCGGCGAACACGTGGTGCATGGCGGCCAACCCGCCGTGCAGCGTGCGGAAGAACCGGTACATCGCGTCGGCCGTGCGGACGCCCACCGTCTGCGAGTTGGCGAAGTACACGACGCCCGGCACGCCGTCGAGGGTGACCTCGTCCCCGGTGCGCGGCGCGCGGTCCAGGCCGAGCCGGTGGCCCAGGCGCGCCCAGGTCGCGGCCCACTCGCCGACCGGCGGACCGAAGGCGGTGACCGGTCGCGCGGTGCGGCCGGTGAAGTGGCGCAGGTAGGTGACGAGCGTCTGCCAGAACATCTCGCCGCCGGCCGTCATGGCCTCGAACTCGTCCTCCCAGTCGTCGCCGGGCAGGAAACCGCCGGCGACCATGCGGAGCACGGTACTGCCCCGGTCACGTCCTTCGATCAGGAACTCGTAGGCGACGAACCGGCCGTCGGGCGCCTTCTCGCCGCCGTAGGCGAGGTGCTTGCCCGGCTCCCAGGCGGTGACGGGGTGGCTGGGGGCGTACCCGCCGAACGCCTGGCGCACCGCGGCGCCGGGCTCGACCTCGTTGCCGCCCATGAACCACGAGTCGATGCCGGGGCCGGTGGCGATGGCCTCCCACACCTGCTCGGGTGTCACGCCGTCCAGCTCGACCTCGTTGACGCCTTCGAACGCGTGGCCCACGGTCACTCCTCGGGGATGCTCGGGTGGACGGCGACGACGACGCGGTGCGCCCGACCGCCCGCCGCCGACTCGTCGTGGTACTTGGCGACCAGGCCGGTGACGGCGACCGCGAGTTCTTCGGCGAACGCCGCCCGTTCGGCCGCGGAGGCGAAGCGGACCTCGCCGTCGAGGGCGAAGGTGGCGACCCGCTTGCCCGCCTTGGACGCGCCGGTGATGAGGTGGCCGACGTCGCGGACCGTGCGGGCGGCCACGGCCAGCAGCCAGCGCGCGGACAGCCGGTCGGGTGAGCGCGCGGGATCGGGCTGCACGGCGGCCAGCGCCACGGGCGAGATCACGTAGGACGCGGCGGTGGCCCGCATGACCCGCTCGGTCATGTTGCCCCTGCGGCGCTCCTCGGCCAGCTCGACCAGACCGTGCTGCTCCAGCGTGCGCAGGTGGTAGTTGACCTTCTGCCGCGGCAGCCCCACCTTGGCCGCCAGCGTGGTCGCCGAACCCGGCTCGGCGAGTTCGGCCAGCAGCCTCACCCTCACCGGGTCCAGCGTGACCTCGGCTGTCGCCGGGTCCTCGATCACTGCCACATCAAGCATGGGAGAACCTTCGCACCGACAACTCGGATTGTCAAGACAACTTTTCTTGTCGGTGGAAGCTGGAGCTGGGACTGCGAGGAGGGAGGAAGGGTGAGCAGCAGAGCGGGAGGGAGGGGGAGGGAGAGGGAGACAGGCGGGCAGCGGGCTGGCCAGCGGGCTGGCGGGCAGCGGGCTGGCCAGCGGGCTGGCGGGTAGGCAGGCAGGCAGGCGGGGCGGACAGGCCGGCGGGGGAGGCGGATGCGGAGGCGGCTGGTGGAGAGGGCGTCGGCACAGGCGGAGCGCCGAGGCCGCGCCACAACAGACCCCAGGCCGCCAAACCCCAGACCACCAGACCAGGCCACCAGACCGCGGGGCGGCTCGTCGAGCCGCCCCGTCGGTTCAGAGCGGCAACCGCCCCACGTGCGCCCCGCGCTCGAAGTCGAGCAGTTGGCGCTTCCGCGCCAGCCCGCCGCCGTACCCCGTGAGGTCGCCGGTGGACCCCACGACGCGGTGGCACGGCACCACGATGCCGACCGGGTTCTTCCCGTTGGCCAACCCGACCGCGCGCGCCGCCGACGGCCGGCCGAGCGCCGCCGCCAGCTCCCCGTACGTCACGGTCTCCCCGTACGGGATCTCGCGCAGCGCCTGCCACACCGCCCGCTGGAACGGCGTGCCGATCAGGTCGAGTTCCAGGTCGAACACCTCGCGCTCGCCGGCGAAGTACTCGGCCAGCTGCCCGGCCGCCTCCCCGAACGGCCCGGGGTCCTCCGGGCCGAACGTCTCCTGCGCCGGCCGGTGGCGCTGGTCGGTCATGTAGACGCCGGACAGCGCGCCGCGGTGCGCGACCAGCGTCAGCGGGCCGACGGGGCTGTCGACCACGGTGTGGGTCATCTGTCTCCTTTCACGCGGGCAGCCGGTTGACCGCGTGGTCGCCGGTCGCCCAGAGGTGCTGGACGGCGTAGGCCCGCCAGGGGCGCCACGCCTGCGCCCGCCGCACCAGGGCGGCGGGGGTGCCGGGCAGGCCGAGGTCGCGGGCGGCGATCCGGATGCCCAGGTCGGTGGGGATGAACGCGTCGGGGTCGCCCAGCGCGCGCATCGCGATCACCTCGACCGTCCACGGCCCGATGCCGGGCAGCGCGAGCAGGGCGGCGCGGGCCCGTTCCCAGTCCGCGCCGACGCCCAGGTCCACCGAGCCGTCGGCCAGCGCGGTGACCAGGGCGCGGAACGCGGTGCGGCGCGACCCCGGCACGGCGAGCACCGCCGGGTCGAGGGAGGCCAGCGCCTCGGGGGTGGGGAACAGGTGGGTCAGGCCGACGTCCTCGACCCGGTCGCCCACCGCTTCGACGAGCCTGGCCGCGTGGGTGCGGGCGGCGGCGGTCGAGACCTGCTGGCCGAGCAGGGCCCGCACGGCGAACTCGGCGGCGTCGACCGTGCCGGGCACGCGGCGGCCGGGCGCCCGGGCGACCAGGGGTGCCAGGAGCGGGTCGGCGGCGAGCTGCTCGTCCACCGCGACCGGGTCGGCGTCGAGGTCCAGCAGCCGGCGGCAGCGGGCGATGGCGATGGACAGGTCGCGCAGGTCGCCGAGCGACAGCCGGCACGCCACGTGGTCCGGTCGCGGGCTCAGCGAGACCACGCCGTGCCCGTGCGGCAGGCGCAGGGTGCGCCGGTACGCGCCGTCGCGCCACTCCTCCACGCCGGGCACGGCGGTCGCGGCCAGGTGGCCGAACAGGTTGTCCGGGCACAGCGGCGCGCGGAACGGCAGCCGCAGCGACAGCACGCCGGGCGCTTCCGGCGCGGGGCCGCGGCGGGCGCGCAGGTCGGTCGGCGACAGGGCGAAGACCTCGCGCACCGTCTCGTTGAACGCCCGCACGCTGGCGAACCCGGCGGCCTGCGCGACCTCGGTCATCGGCAGCGACGTGGTCTCGATGAGCAGCCGGGCGGTCTGCGCGCGCTGCGCCCTGGCCAGCGCCAGGGGTCCCGCGCCCAGTTCGGCGAGCAGCAGCCGTTCGAGCTGGCGGACGCTGTAGCCGAGGTCGCGGGCCAGGCCGGGCACGCCCTCGCGGTCCACCACGCCGTCGGCGATCATCCGCATCGCCTTGGCCACGGCGTCCGCGCGGTGGCTCCACAGCGGCGACCCCGGCGAGGCGTCGGGGCGGCACCTCTTGCACGCCCGGAATCCCGCTTGTTGCGCCGCCGCCGCACTCGGGTAGAAGCGCATGTTCTCGACCTTGGGCGGCACCACCGGACAACTCGGCCGGCAATAGATCCCGGTGGTCAGCACCGCGGTGAAGAACCAACCGTCGAACCGGGCGTCTTTGGACCGGACGGCCCGGGCACAGCGTTCCGCGTCTTGGTGCACCGCACCAGCATCCGGCAAGGCCGGACCGTTGGCTGGCGGAAAAACGACATCGGCGTCCCGGGGCCGGAACCGCACCGCGCCGTGCGCGTCCCGGCTCGACCCGGCCCGGTCAGGCGGGCAGCGGGGCGGTGAGGCGGGCGAGCAGGTCCAGCCTCACCTCGGCCCGATCCCGGCCGTGCGCGTCGAGCACGGTGCGCAGGATCGGGCAGACCCGTGCTTCACCGGGGCACGCCCGGTCCTCACGGGCCGTGACCGGCGTGGCGCCGGTCGGGTCACCGCCGATCGCGGTCGGCATGGCAGGTCGCCGCGCCGTTCCAGCGACCGCGGTGGCCGGGCGCGCTCCGCTGAGAAGACCCCCAGGACTCCTCAGTCGAGGCCGCGCCGCCAGTAGCGGTAGTTGCCTGCAAAACCACTTGGACCGGTCCCTTCGCACCACTTCGACGACGCACCGGAACGTCCCGGCCAGCTTGGCACCCGAACTGGTTAGGGTGGACTGCCTGCTGCTCCACCGGTCCACAAAAGACCTGTTCACGCGCTCACACCGGTTTTCCGGTCCGGAAGACCGGCCCGAGGAGGCTCGCCGCGGATGACTGCTTCCGGTCGGGGGTCGGGTCCCCGAGCCCTCTTCGCGGAGCGGTTCGCCCTGCTCTACGCCGAGGCGGGCGACCCGCCGCTGAAGCGGGTGACCGAATCGGTCGGCCGGGCCAGGCGCACCGACGAGCGGGGCCGCCCGGTCCGGGCGACCGCGCAGCGGGTCAGCGACTGGCGCCGCGGGCGCAACGTCCCGGCTCGGTTCTCGGCACTCTCGGTAGTCCTCGAGGTCCTCATCGGGGAGGCGCGCAAGACCCGCCCGCAGCCGCCCGCGCCCGGCCTGTACGACCTCGACGCGTGGCGGGCGCTGTGGGAGGAGGCGCTGGCGAGCCCGGCGTCGCCCGCCGAGGACGAGGAGCCGCCCAGCTCCGACGAGATCGGCGTGTGCCCCTACCGGGGACTGGCCGCGTTCCAGGCCGAGGATTCGAACTGGTTCTTCGGCCGGGAACGCAGCACCGCCGCATTGGTGTCCCGGCTGGGCAGCGCCGCGGAAACCGGCGGAATAGTCATGCTGGTGGGCGCTTCGGGCGCCGGCAAATCGTCACTCGTGCGCGCAGGCGTCATTCCGGCCATTCGCGCGGGCGAACTGGCCGTCGACGGTTCCGAGAAATGGCCCGCGGTGGTCGTCACGCCCGGCGCGGACCCGATCGGCGAACTCGTCCGGCAGGTGCCGGAACTGGCCGACGTGCTCGACGCGCGGCCCGGTCCGGACGGGTCGGAGCACGACCGGGAGGCGGGCGGGCCCGGCCCGGACCCGTTCCCGGGGCAGACGCTGCTGGGCGTGATGCGGTTCGCCGGGCGGATCCGGGCGGCGTTCGCCGCGTACGCCGCGCGGCACGGCGGCGACCGGGTCGTGGTGGCGGTCGACCAGTTCGAGGAGGCGTTCACGCTCGCGCCGGACGAGCACCGGGTGCAGGTGTTCGTGCAGGCGCTGCACGTGGCGTGCACGCCCGCGGTCCCCGGCGGCGAGCCGCCCGCGCTGGTGCTGGTGGGCGTGCGGGCCGACTTCTACGGCCGCTGCCTGGTGTTCCCCGAGCTGGCCGACGCGCTCCAGGACCGGCAGATGGTGCTGGGCCCGATGACGTCGGCCGAGCTGCGCGAGGCGGTGTCGCGGCCCGCGAAGGCGGCGGGCCTCCAGCTCGAACCGGGCCTGGTCGAGCTGATGCTGCGCGACCTGGGCGTGCGCGGCAGCCGGCCGCGGTCGCGCGCCGGCCAGGGCGCCTACGACGCGGGCGCGCTGCCGCTGCTCTCGCACGCCCTGCTGGCCACCTGGCAGCGGCGGCAGGCGGGCAAGCTGACCATCGCCGGCTACCGGTCGGCGGGCGGCATCCAGGGCGCGGTCGCGGCCACCGCCGAACGCGCGTGGGCCGACCTGGCGCCCGAGGCGCAGCAGGCCGCCCGGCCGCTGCTGCTGCGCCTGGTCCGCGTCGGCGAGGACACCCAGGACACGCGCCGCCGCTCCACCCGGCACGAGCTGGTCGAGCAGACCGCCAACCGGGCCGCGGGCGAGCAGGCCCTGGAAACGCTGGCCCGCGCCCGCCTCGTCACCCTCGACGCGGGCTCGGTGGAGATCACGCACGAGGCGCTGCTCCAGGCGTGGCCGCGGCTGCGCAGCTGGATCGACCAGGACCGCGAGGGGCAACTGCTGCGGCAGCGGCTGGAGGAGGACGCGGCGGCGTGGGCGGCCGAGGACCGCGACTCGTCCCTGCTCTACCGGGGCGCGCGGCTGGAGACCGCCCGGCACTGGGCGGACGCCGCCGGACCCGGCGGCCTCACCGGCACCGCCCAGGACTTCCTCGCCGTGTCCACGCAGCACCGCAGGCGCGCCGCGTGGGGCATGCGCGCGGCGGCCGCGATCGTGGTCGTGCTCGCGCTGATCGCCGCCACCGCCGCCGTGGTGGCCGTGCGGCAGCGCGACGACGCGGTGTTCCGGCAGGTCGTGGCCGAGGCCGACCGGCTGGACGAGAGCGACCCGTCGCTGTCGGCCCTGTTCGACCTGGTCGCCCACCGGATGCGCCCGGACGACCCCGAGGTGCGCACCCGCCTGCTGTCCACGCAGACCACGCCGCTGGCCACGGTGCTGCTCGGGCACACCGGCCCGGTGTACCTGACGTCGTTCTCCCCCGACGGCAAGACCCTGGCCACGGCCAGCTACGACCAGACCGTGCGGCTGTGGGACCTGCGCGACCCCGACCACCCGCGCCCGCTCGGCTCGCCGCTGCTGGGGCACCGCGGCTGGGTGTCCTCGGCCGTGTTCAGCCCGGACGGCAGGACCCTCGCCACCGCCGGCGACGACCGCACCCTGCTGCTGTGGGACGTCAGCGACCCGGGCCGGCCGCGCTCGCTCGGCCAGCCGCTGGGCCGCGACCACGACACCATCTACCTGCTGGCGTTCACCCCCGACTCCAGGACGCTGGTCACCGCCAACGCCGACCACACCGCGCAGCTGTGGGACGTGGCCGACCCGGCGAACCCCCGGCGGCTCGGCGAACCGCTGCGCGGGCACACCGGGCAGGTCCGGTCGGTCGCGTTCAGCCCCGACGGGACCCTGCTCGCCACCGGCGGCGACGACGACACGGTCACCCTGTTCGACGTGCGGGACCGCCTGGCGCCCAAGCGGCTCGGCGCGCCGCTCGCCGGGTTCGACGACGACGTGCACTCGGTCTCGTTCAGCCCCGACGGCCGGGTGCTGGCCGCGGGCAGCGAGGACTGGACCGTGCACCTGTTCGACGTGACCGACCCGGCCGCGCCGCAGCCGATCGGGCGCCCGCTGACCGGCCACACCGGCGGGGTCTGGTCGGTCGACTTCAACCCCGACGGCCGGGTGCTGGCCTCCTCCGGCGCCGACGGCACCACCCGGCTGTGGAACGTCACCGACCCGGCCCGCCCGAGGTCCCTGGGACAACCCCTGACCGGCCGCAACGGCACCGTGTACGCGGTCGGCTTCAGCCCCGACGGCCGCACCCTGGCCACCGGCAGCCACGACTCGGCCGTGCGCCTGTGGTCGCTGCCGACCGGCGTGCTGGTCGGGCACTCCGCCAGCACCACCGACCCCCGCTTCACCCCGGACGGCAGGCGGCTCGTGACCGCCGCCGAGGACGAGGTGATCCACGTGTGGGACGTCCGGGACCCCGCCGCGCCGCGCATCACCGCCGCCGTCCGGCACGGCGCGCCGGTGTGGGCGCTGGCGGTGAGCGCCGACGGGCGGACGCTGGTCAGCGTCAGCGACAAGGTGGTGCGGCTGTGGGACCTCGCCGACCCCGACCGGCCCCGGCCCCTGGGCGAACCCATCGAGGTCGGCACCCGGTACAGCTCGCCGGTGGCGCTCAGCCCCGACGGGCGGGTGCTGGTGACCGGGCACGACGACGAGTCCGTGCAGCTGTGGGACATCGGCGACCGGGAACACCCCGCGCGGCTCGGCGGCCCGCTCGTCGGCCACGAGGGCTACGTGTACTACACCGGCTTCACCCGGGACGGCCGGACGCTCGTCACCGGCGGCGCGGACCAGACCGTGCGGCTGTGGAACGTCGCCGACCCGGCCGCCGCCCAGCCGATCGGGCACCCGCTGACCGGGCACAGCGGCGCGGTGCGCGCGGGCGCCGTCAGCCCGGACGGCGAGGTCCTGGCCACCGCCAGCGACGACAAGACCGTCCGGCTGTGGGACCTGGGCACGCTGAACCGGGTCAAGCCGATCGGCGCGCCGCTCACCGGTCACGTCGAAGGCGTGGTCACGGTGGACTTCAGCGCCGACGGGCAGTACCTGGCCGGCGGCGGCGAGGACAGCACGATCCGGCTGTGGGACGTGCGCGACCCGCAGCGGCCCTCGCCGCTGGAGGGGGTGCTGAGCGGGCACGAGGGGCCCCTGCGCGGCATCGCGTTCAAGCCGGGTGGGGAGGCCGTGGTGGCGTCGTCCAGCACGGACAGCACGGTGCGGTTGTGGGACCTCTCGCTGGACCACGTGATCCAGCGGGTGTGCGCCAAGACCAAGGGGACGTTGACCGAGGAGCTGTGGCGCGAGCACCTGCCCCAGTTGGACTACGAGCCGCCCTGTTCGTGACGAGCCGCCCTGTTCGTGACGAGCCGCCCTGTTCGTGACGGGGTGGTGCGGCGCGGCAGGGCGGCGGGACGCGGCGCGGCACGGGGGGCGAGGGAGCCAGTCGGGGTGGAGGGATGCCTTGCGCGGGCTGGTGGTCCGAACCACAACTCTGGTGAAACCGCAGGCGTTCCGGCGGTTCCGGTCACCCCCGATCGGCCGCACCGCGTCCCCGCGCCCGGTTCCCCCACTCGAGCTGACCTGCGGGGTTCGGGCGCGTCGTCGAACGGCCCTCCTCTCCGCCCGCGCCCGCGGGCCGGCCGGCCGCCGCCGACCCTCGTGGACTTCCGGCGGATTGTGGCTATGTTGCGGTACATGCGTTTTCTTGCCCGGGTGGGGAGCCCGCAGGCCGCGATCGCGTCGTTGACCGGCATCACCGCGCTCTACCTGACTCTCGTGGTGTTCGGGAACATCACCGACTACGACACCAACCACGCGTTCGTGCAGCACGTGTTCGCGATGGACACCACGTTCGGCTCGCCGAACACCACGTGGCGCGCCATCACCAGCCCGGCCGTGGTGACCATCGCGTACGTGCTGATCATCCTGTGGGAAGCGGTGACCGCCCTGGTGATGATCGCGGCCCTGGTGTCCTGGCTGCGCCGCCGCGAGGACGTGGCGCGGCGGCTGTCGTCCACCGGCTGGGTCATGCAGGCGCTGCTGTTCGGCGCCGGGTTCATCGCGATCGGCGGCGAGTGGTTCGCCATGTGGCAGTCGAAGGACTGGAACGGGCTGACGCCCGCTTTCCAGAACTTCGTCATCGCGGGCATCGGGCTGGTCCTGCTGCACGCGAGCCGGCGCGACTGAGCCCCCGCCCCCGCTACTCGTCCTCCCAGAAGTCGAGTCGGTGCGTCGCCCGGAAGTCCACACCGGTGATCGCGCCCGGCGCGAGCGACTGCACGTGCTCGTCCTCGGCGAAGCCCGGCCACGCCGGCAGGCCGTCGCCGTTGGGGTCGCCGGTGCGGGCGAAGTTGGACCAGTAGTCGATCATCACCTCCGACAGTTCGCGTCGACCACCGGTCAACTCGCGGTCCGGGAACAGGTACTCGATGTCCGTGCCGTGGCTCGCGCCCAGCTCCGAGGCGGCCGGGTCGGCGAACTCGAACGCGAACGTCGGCGTGTGCGCGGCCAGCAACCGGTGCTGCCGGAACGTCGGCCTCGCCCACACCCGGTCGGTCATCACGGCCGCCCACGCCCGGGTCGCGTCGTCGAACGCGGTCAGCGGGTACTCCCGCTCCACCTCGGCCGCCCGGTCGCCGAAGGCCAGGGCGAGCAGCCTCGGGTAGTCCCGGGGTCCGACCTCGCCGCGGAAGGTCGCCACGATGCCGCGGTGCTCGTCCCGCGTGGTGCCCGCCAGCACCGGGACCCGCGCGAACTCGCCCGCCTCCAGGGCTTCGGCGGGCACCGCGGGCAGGTCGGGGTTGCCGTAGCCGTAGGGCTGGAAGATGTTCATCACCATCGGGTGCCCGAGGACCTGCTCCGCGGGCAGCCCGCGCAGGCAGTCGACGTCGGCGCAGCCCAGCTCGGCGGCGACGGCCTGCCCGGCGGCCTGGACCTCCGCGGTGTCGCGCCAGCCCAGCCACGGCAGCGCGGGCAGCTCCGGGTACCAGGCCTCCGCGGGCAGGTCGGCCAGTGCGAAGCCGCTGTGCGTGATGGCCTTGTCGAACAGGCCGCGCGACTTCGGCGAGACCAGGTGCGCCGCGATCGAGGTGGCGCCGTAGGAGACGCCGAACAGCGTCACGTTGCCCGGGTCGCCGCCGAAGCCCCCGATGTTGCGCCGCACCCACTCCAGCGCGGCCCGCTGGTCCTGGAGGCCGAACGTGCCCGAGCCCTCCAGGCCCGGCAGTCCGAAACCGCCGAACACGCCGAGCCGGTAGTTGGGCGTAACCACCACCACGTCGCCCCGGGTGGCCAGGGCACGGGCGTCGAAGTAGTGGCCCGCGCCGACCGCGCCGTCGCCGTGCAACCACACCAGGACCGGCTGGCGGCCCTCGGTGGCGGGAGTGGTGACGTTGAGGAACAGGCAGTCCTCGTCCGTCGACGTGGCGTCCGAATAGGACGATCCCACCTGCGGGCACGGGCTGCCCGGCCTGGTGGCGTCCCGGACGCCGCTCCAGGGCACCGGCGGCTGCGGAGCCCGCCACCGGTTCCCACCCCCCGTCCGCGCGGCGTACGGGATGCCCTGGAAGACCGCGCGGTCGGTGTGCACCGTGCCGCGGACCTCCCCCGTCTCGACCCGCACCACGTCGTCCCGCACGGCACCGCCCCCTTCTCCTCGGCCCGCATCTCGCCCACCGGTCCCTCCCCCGCCGGCCGAGCACGCCGTCGCCAGCAGTGCCGCGGTCAGCGCCAACGTCCCCCGACGCATGTCACTACCCCCTCGTCACGGCGAGCCCCACCATCGTGATCAGCTCGCGTTCACAGAGGTCGAGGTCGACCTCCGCGTGATCGGCCGCCCTGGCGAGCACCCCGTTGCGCAGCGCCAGGACGAAGATCGCCATCGCGTCCGCGTCGAACTCCCGGAACTCCCCCGCCGACTGCCCCTCCCGGAGGAGGTCGGCCATCGCGCGGTGGTCGTCGTCGGCGTTGTCGGCGGCGGAGACGTGCGGCCGGACCTGGAGCAGCGCCACCATCTCGCTCCGGTGCGCCGCCATGAACCGCAGGTTGGCCCGCAGGAACGCCTCCAGCTCGCCCCGGGCGGAGTCGGACCGGTCCACCCGGTCCAGCACGAACGCGGTGAACCTGCGGTGCACCTCGGCGTAGACCTCGTCGACCAGCTCCTGCTTGCCCTTGAAGTGGTACGAGATCAGGCCCGTGCTGCTCAGCCCGGCGCGAGCGGCGATCTGCTTGAACGACGTCGCCCCGTAGCCCAGCTCGGCCAGCGTGGCGATCGCCGCGTCCACGATCTGCGCCCGCCTCGCCTGCTCCGTGACCGACTTTGCTCGCATGAGCAAAATTTAGCACAGCCGAGCAAGGAGGTGGGCCGAAAGAGGCCGGACAAGGAGGTATGGCCAGGTCAGAGGTGGCAAAGACGAGGACGGGGCGGAGTTCCGACGAAGTTCGCATGACTCCATGCTCGAACAGGTGTTCGAGCGGCGCAAGATCACTTTCGGGTGATCAGCCGACGATCTGGCGGAGTTGCTCCAGCAGTTCCGCGCGGCTGCCGCACCCGAGCCGCTGCCTCATCCGGGCCACGTGGTGCTCCACCGTCTTCGCCGAGATGAACAGCCGGTCGCCCACCTGCTTGTACGTCAGCCCTCCGACGACCAGCTCCGCCACCTCGCGCTCCCGGTCGCTGAGCTTGCCCGCGTCGGCCTCGACCACCGGCTCCGGCTGCCTGCGCGCCGCCCCCGCGGGCCGGCCCTGCAACAGCCTCGCGCAGTCCAGCAGCCGCACCATCGCCTGCCGGTCGGACGTGCGGATCGCCGCCTGCCCCGCCAGCCTGGCCGCGTCCCACCACTGGCCCACCGCGTGCAGCCCCCGCGCGGCCGCCTCGACCAGGTCCGCGTCGACCTTGCCCGCCAGCACGTCCAGCCAGCTCTCCGCCGCCGCCGACACGACCGCCGCGTACCGGCTCCGCGACGCGCACGCCGCCAGCGACGCCGCGTGCTCCTCGGCCGCCGACGTCTCCTCCGCGGTGATGGCCGCGTGCAGCGCGCTCCAGTGCAGCGGCACCGCCCACAAAGGCGGATCACCCAGGTCCCGCAACAGGTTCCGGGCCGCGCCCAGGTGGTGGGCCAGCCGGTGCTGGTCGCGCAGCCTCGCGGCCGCCGCGGCGAACTCGCCCAGCGGTAAGAACGCGAACAGGTCGACCGGGTGCCGCAGCACGGCCTCGCACGCCTGCTCCCAGGTGCGCTTCAACGTCGCCAGGTCGCTGTCCCGCCGCGCCACGCCGACCTCCAGCGCCACCGCGAACAGCCAGTCCCGCGCCTCCAGCGGCCGCCCGGCCCGGCGCAGCGCCAGCAGCGCCTCGCGCGCCGCGCCCAGGTTCCCGCGCAGCATCTCGACCCACGCCCGCAACAGCCTGTGCCGCACGGACATCAGCGCGCCGCCCAGCGACGTCGCCACCGCCCGGTCCAGCACCGACTCCGCCACCGACAGCTCGCCGCCGTGCAGGGCCACCAGCGCGGCCAGCGCGGCGGGCGTGTCCGGCAGCAGCACGGAGCGGCCCGCGGGCTCCAGCAGGCCGGTCGCGCGCACCAGGGTGGACAGCGCCGAGGTCGGCGCGCCGGTGACGGACTCCACGACCCCTTGCGCCATCAGGGAAGCGGCTCCGTCGAGCATGGTCGGCGGCGCGGGCGGCAGGGCCGCGGCGGGCAGCCTGCCCGTGCCCACCTGGCCGATCACCGCGAACGCGGTGGACGTGGCGCTCGGCGACCACCGGTGCAGCTCGGTGCTGCGCGCCAACTGGCCCCGGTGCGCCAGCGCGATGGCGGCCACCTCCGCGGCCGCGCCCCGGTGCGCCGACCCGCCGGCGATCACCTGGTCCGCCAGCCGCAGCGCCGCGTCCAGGTCGCCCGCCATCGCCGACGCCACCGCCCGCCGCACCGCGACCTCGGCCGTGGGCGTGCCGACGGCGGCCAGCAGCCGGGCCGCCAGCGCCGGGTCGGACGGCAGCGCCTCGCCGGCCGCCGCCTGGAACGCCGCCGCCATCCCCGGCCCGGCCACCCCGACCAGGGGCCGCACCAGCTCCAGCACCGGGCCGCCGGACCGCAGTTGCAGCTCGGCCAGCTTCTGCCGCACCGCGATCCGCCGGTCGGTGCGGCTCAGCGCGGCCACGGCGGTGCGCGCGATCGGCAGCAGCGCCCCGTCCGGCCCGAGCAGCCCGGTGGCGCGGGCCGCCTCGATGACGTCCCCGACCTCGTCCACGTCGACGCCCAGCAGCCCGCCGAGCAGGTCCAGCCGCAGCGCGGCGCCGGCCTCGGCGGCGAGCAGGAACTTCTGCACGTCCGGTTCGAGCCAGTCCAGGTCCGCCCGGAACGACGCCACCACCTCGGCGGGCACCTCGGGCGCGGTCAGCCCGGACAGCCGCGCCACGAACCGCGGCACGCCGCCGGTCTGCCGGTGCACGAACTCCGCCAGCCCCCGCGCGGGCGCGGGCAGCACGGCGCGCACCTCGTCGCGGGTGAACGGCTCGGGCATCAGCGCGGGCCGGACCCGGCCCAGCGACTCGGCCAGCGCGGCCAGCGCCCGCGACCGGGGCCACGGCCGGTGGGCCACGACGACCGGCCGGTCGCCCCGCTCGACCGCCGCGCGCAGCTCCAGCAGCTCCGCCTCCGGCAGCAGGTGCGCGTCGTCCACGACCACGGCCTCGACGCCCGCGTCCTCGAACGCCCGCGCGAACTCCCGCAGCGCGGTGGTCTTGCCGTACCCGCCGGGCGCGACGACGCCGAGCCGCGCGGGCACGCCGGACGCTATGGCGTCCAGGACCTGCTCGACCTGCTGGGACAGCACCGGCCGGGTGATCATCGCCTGGTTCAACGACCGTCCTCGTGGTTGCGGGCGCGGCGGTGGCCGCCGATGGGCGCCAGGCCGCGCACGACGCGCTTCACCGAGCGCCGCTCGGGCAGGTCCAGCGGGGTGATGTCGACGGGCGGCCGGGGCGGCGGCGGGGCGAACTCCGCGTCGGCCGGGTCGGCGCCGCCGACGGGGAAGCGCAGCAGCGGGTCGTCGTCGCGCAGCATCACGGACGTCTCGATGGGCTCGGGCTCCGACTCGGGCCCGACGACCAGCCGGCGGGCCGCGAGCGCCGCGCCCTTGACCACCGAGGTCTCCGGCGCGGCCTCCACCAGCACCGGGCCGGGCAGCGACGCGGCGATCAGCGGGATGCGGGCGCTGCCGCCGACCAGCACGGTCGTCCCCGCGCCGGCGGCGACGCGGGCGTGCTCGGCGACCGCGTGCTCGACCGCCGGCCGGATCAGCTCCTCGAACTTCGCCCTGGTCAGCGGCACGTCCACGCGCCCGGACGGCAGGTGCGCCGGGATCGAGGTCTCGACGGTGCCGGACAGCAGCCGCTTGGCCGCCTCGCAGTCGCGCCGCAGCCGGGCGAACAGCGCGCGGGCCCGCGGGTCCTCGACGTCCAGGTCGGCCAGCTCCCGCCCGAGGGAGGCGCGGACGTGCGCGAACACCGCGTCGTCGAAGTCCGCGCCGGCGTCCTGGTCGACGCCCTCGACCGCGGCGACCAGCTCGTAGCCGCCCCCGGCGGCGGTGGTGACGACGGCCGAGGAGAACGCGTGGCTGCCCAGGCTGAAGACCCCGAGCGCGCCGGTGAACGGCCGGTTGAACGCGTGGTTCTCGGCCGCCGCGACCGGTTCCGGCACCAGGGACGCCTCGACGCCGGTGGCGCGCAGCGCCCGGTGCAGGAGGCCCTTGGCGTGCGCGCCCCAGCCGGGCGGGTGCGCCACCGCGACGTGCCGCGGGTACCCGCCCTCGCGGGCCGCGACCTGGTTGACCACCCACTTGACCAGCAGCGCGGTCAGCTCCTCGGGCGTGCACCGCTCGGTCCCGAGCACCACGGGCACCACGTCGCCGACGCGGCGGGCGAACCCGGTCGCCGTCCACGCGGGGTCGCCCGGCTCGCCCACGAGGACCGTGCCGTCCGCGGTGAGCTGCACCGCCGTCGCCACCCCGCCGCCGGGACCGCCCAGGCCGACCGGCTCGGGCTCGCCGCGCCCGGCGCCGCCCAGCCGGCACACGGCCGCCGCCGTGCGCGTGGTGCCCACGTCGACCCCGAGGACGTACGGCAACTAGGAGCCCCCTTCTCACCTGATCGAAGTACGGCTGTACCTACACGGGTCACGACTAGGTCACAAGCCGATCCCCTAATCCCCTAGGGAGTGAACGACTGACACCCCATAGTGGTTGCGGGATCTACGGGGAGTAATCCCCGATGGCCGCTGAACCCCAGGTCGATACGTTCATCACCACACCGACCCCATCCCTGCCAGGTCGGCTCCCCGCGTCCTATTCCGACCAGGAGAGATCCACCATGGGCTCCAGCCCCAACACGCTGCACGACTTCGTCCTCGACCTGCTGAGCGACCCGACCGCGCTGGCCGACTTCCAGGCCGACGCCGCGGGCTCCCTGGCGCGGGCCGGTCTGAGCGACATCAGCGCCGCTGACGTGCAGGAAGTCATCCCGCTGGTCCTCGACTACGCGCCGACCGGGAGCCTGCCCGCCCTCGACGGCCCGCTGCTGGAGGACCTGCCGCTCGACGTCGCCGACGGTCCGGTGGAGGCGATCTTCCGCCTCAAGGCCGTGACCGACCAGCTCGCGGTGTCCGGCGCGACCGGCGCGTCGGACCTCAAGGCCGCCGCGGCGGGCACGTTGAGCGCGGACGCCGAGGGCCTGACCGTCTTCGGCGGCGTGTCCAGCTGGGACCTCCTCGACGCGTCGGGGGCGGCGAAGCTGACGGTCGGGGGTGACTTCTCCGCGGTGAACGACGTGGCCGGCACCCTGGACGGCCCGCTGGGCACCGCCACGGGTCAGGTGCAGGACCTGACCTCCACGGCGACCGGCGCGGTGGACGGCGCCGTCGCCACCGAGGGTGGGGTCACCGGCGCGTTGCCGGGCGCGGACAGCCTGACCAGCACCGCGTTCGGCTCGCTCGACACGCTGACCGGCGTGGTCGACGGCGTGACCGGTGGCCTCACCAGCGCCCTGCCCGGCGACCTGGGCGGCGTCGCCGACCTCGGCGGCGTCACGAAGGTCGTCGACCTCGACGCCCAGGCGCACGTGGCCGGGCAGCACCACACCTTCGACTCCGACGCGCCGCTGGCCACCGTGACCGACACGGTCGCGGGCGCCGCGCACACCGCGGGCGTCGGCGGGGTCGTGAGCAACGTCACCGACGCGGTGAGCGACGTCGACCTCCCGGTCGTCGGCTCGCTCGGCGTCGACGACCTGCTCTTCTGAGACTGATCCACTACCGGAGAGCCGGTCCCGTCCGACCAACGGGACCGGCTCTCGCTTTCCCCCCGACGGGTGTTGGCGGCACACTCTGGTGGGTGATGTCCGCGCCTTGGCTCGCCGTGCTCGACGACACGATCCGGGCTTGCGCCGCGCACAACCGGCCCGACCTGGCCGAACGGTTGCGCGAGAAGCGCGCCCGCCAGCTCGACCCCAAGATCCGGGTCCTCGTCGTCGGGGAGCCGAAGCAGGGCAAGAGCCAGCTCGTGAACGCGATGGTGAACGCCCCGGTGTGCGCGGTGGGTGACGACGTCACCGGCACCGTTCCCACCTTCGTGCAGCACGCGGAGACGCCCTCCGCGGCGCTCGTGCGCGGCGCGACCATCGCGAACACGCCCACCGAGCGCTTCGCGCCCCACCCCGTGCCCACCGAGCGCATCCCGGTGCCGATAGACGAGCTGGCCAGGCAGGTCAGCACCGGCCACGGCGACCTCGTCCGGGCGGAGGTCGGCATCCCGCGCGCCCTGCTCGACTCCGGCCTGGTGCTGATCGACACGCCGGGCGTCGGCGACCTGCGCCCCGCGCACACCGCCAGCACGTTCACCGCGCTGCTCCAGGCCGACGCGGTGCTGATGGTGTCCGATGCGACCGCCGAGCTGTCCGACTCCGAACTGGAGCTGCTCAAGCAGGTCATGACGTCCTGCCCGAACGTGGTCGTGGTGCTCACTAAGATCGACATCGCGGCGCAGTGGCGGCGCGTGGTCGAGCGGAACCGGGCGCACCTGGCCCGCGCGGGCGTGACCGCGAAGCTGATCCCGGTGTCCTCGGCGCTGCGGCTGCGCGCGGCCCGGACCGGGGACAAGGCGCTCAACGCCGAGTCCGGGTTCCCCGAGCTGATGGCGTGCGTGCGGCAGGACATCCTGGCCGCCGCCGACCTGCTGGCCCGCCGCTCGGTCGCGGTCACCGCCGCCTCGGCCATCCGGCAGCTCGTCGTCCCGGTCCGCGAGGAGCTGTCCGCGCGGGCCTCGCACCGCGCCGGGGACACCGTGGCCGCGCTCAACGAGGCGCAGCGCCGCATCGACGAGCTGCGCCGCCGGTCCGCGCGCTGGCAGGTGGTGCTGGCCGACGAGATGGCCGACCTGCTCTCCGACATCGAGCACGACCTGCGCGACCGCACCCGCCGCATCCTGCGCGAGGTCGAGCGGACCTTCGAGACCGCCGACCCGGCGCTGGGCTGGGACGAGTTCGAGAAGTGGCTGGAGGACAACCTCACCGAGGCGGCCGCGGCGAACTTCGCCTGGCTGCTGGACCGCTCCGAGTGGGTGGCGGAGAAGGTCGCGAAGAGCTTCCCGGTGGCGCGCGACGACCTGCTGCCCGAGTCGGTCTTCCCCGACGACGTGCTGGACCGGCCGGCGCCGCTGGACAAGCCGCTGATCGAGAAGTTCGGCCTGGCGCAGAAGGCGTTCACCGGGCTGAAGGGCTCCTACGGCGGCGTGCTGATGTTCGGCCTGGTCACCAGCCTCGCCGGGATGCCGCTGATCAACGCCATCTCGCTGGGCGCGGGCGCGCTGTTCGGCGGCAAGTCGATCCTGGACGAGAGCGACCAGCGGCTGCGCCGCCGCCAGGCCGCCGCGAAGGCCGCCGCCGCGCGGCACGTGGACGACTTCTTCCTCAAGTTCAGCAAGGACTGCCGCGACGCCGCCCGGCACGTCCAGCGCAGCCTGCGCAACCACTTCACCACGCTCGCCGAGGAGATGCAGGAGACGCTGCTGGAGTCCGCCCGCAGCGCGCGCCGGGCCGTGCAGGAGGACACCACCGAGCGCGAGCGCCGCGCCCGCGAGGCGCAGCGCGAGCTGGACCGGCTGGTGAGCCTGTACCAGCGGGTGCAGGCGCTGGCGGGCGGGCAAGCGCCCCCGCTGGGGATCAGCGCCTGATGGCGGTGGAGGACGAGGTCGGGGCGCTGCTCGTGGACGCCCTGGCGGTCTACCGGGACAGCCCTCGCGCGGTCGCGTGGCTGCGCGGGCACCTGGAGCGGCTGGGCGAACCGGTGCGCGTGGCCGTGGCGGGCGCGCCGCGCTCGGGCAAGTCGACCGTGGTCGGCGCGCTGGTCGGCGAGGAGTTCGCGCCGCCCGCGGTCACCACGTGGTACCGGGACGGGGCGCGGGCGCGGGCGTTCGCGGGCCAGTACGAGGCGCCGATCGCGCGGCGCGACGGCAAGGCGTTCGTGGACGCGCCGGACGCCGAGCGGGTCGTGGTCGAGTGGCCGTCCCGCTCGCTGCGCGACCTGGTGCTGGTCGACACCGCGCCGGGCACGCCGGTCGAGCAGGTCTGCGGCGAGGCCGACGCCGTGCTGTACCTGACCAGGCATGTGCACGCCGACGACGTGCGGTTCCTGCGGGCCGCGCACGACCACCCGGTGGCGCGGGCCGCGCCGGTGAGCACCGTGCTGGTGCTCGCGCGGGCCGACGAGATCGGCGGCGGCCGGATCGACGCGCTGTCCTCGGCCAAGCAGATCGCCCGCCGCTACCGGCGCGAGGCCGCCGTCCGGCCGCTGTGCCAGAACGTGGTCGCGGTCGCCGGGCTGCTCGCGGTCGCCGCCCGCACGCTGCGGCCCGAGGAGTTCGCCGCGCTGGCCGCGCTCGCGTCGCTGGCGCGGACCGAGCTGGAGGACCACCTGCTGTCCGCCGACCGGTTCGTGGGCGAGGACTTCCCGGTGCGGCTCGACCCGGCGGTGCGGCGCGGGCTGGTGGACCGGTTCGGCATCTTCGGCGTGCGGCTGACCACCACGCTGATCCGGCAGGGCTTCGACACCCAGGTCAAGCTGACCGGCCAGCTGGTGCAGCGCAGCGGCCTCGGCGAGCTGCGCGACTCGATCGGCGTCTACTTCACCGAGCGCCGCGGGGTGCTCAAGGCCCGGTCGGCGCTGCTCGGCCTGGACGTGGTGCTGCGCGCCGAACCGCGCCCCGGCTCGGCGGGCCTGGCCGCGGCCGCGGAGCGGGTGGTGGCCTCCGCGCACGACTTCCGGGAGCTGCGGCTGCTGGCCGCGCTGCAGTGCGGGCGCACGCGGCTGCCCGGCGAGCTGGAGGCGGAGGCGTCCCGGCTGGTCGGCGGGCTGGGCACGGACCTGCTGGTGCGGCTGGGCGTGGCCGAGGACGTGGACCCGGGCGAGTACGGCGCGGACGAGCTGCGGCACGTCGTGCTGGACGTGCTCGCCCGCTGGCGCGACCAGGCGGCCAACCCGGCGCTGGACCAGGCGCGGCGGCGGGCCGCGGCGGTGGTGGTGCGCAGCTGCGAGGGGATGCTGGCCGAGGTGGAGCGGACCCGGGTCAGCTGACCGCCTCGATCACCGCCCGCACCGCCGCCGACGGCGTGCGCCGCGGGTCGGAGACCAGGAACAGCGTGCTGTCCGGCAGCTCGCGCACGCGCTGGAGCGTGCCCGCGTCGAGCTGCTCGGCCACCGCCACGCGCGGCAGCACGGTCCAGCCCAGGCCCGCCACCGCGCACGACCGGACGGCCTCGATGCTGCCGAACCGGGTGATGCTCGGCGCGGCGGACAGCTCGCGCACGAACCGGTCGCTGTAGGAGCACCCCTCCTCCAGCAGGAAGTACCGCTCGTCCAGCACCACGCCGGGCGCGGCGACCAGCTCGATCGGCTCCACGCCGACGGCGGTCGCCTTCAGGCCCGGCGCGGCCACCGACTCCTCCAGCACCAGGGCCAGGTCGAGGGTGCCGTCGCGGACCCCGGCCAGCGCCCGGCGGGTGCCGGCGGGCGACAGGTGCACGGTGATGCCGGGGTACCGCAGCGCCACGTCGGCTATCCGCTGCGGCAGCCGGTAGGCGCACACGGACTCCGGCGCGGCGACCCGGACGTCCCCCTCCACGGCGGTGCTGCCGCGCACCGCGTCCCGCAGGCGCTGCTCGGCGGTCAGCACCTCCCGGGCGTGCTCGACGGCCTGCCGGCCGGCCTCGGTGAGCCGGGCGCCGCTGGGCAGCCGGTCGAACAGGCGCGCGCCGAGGTGCCGCTCCAGGGCCTTGACCTGGCTGGTCACCGTGGATTGCACGAGGTGCAGCTCGGCCGCGGTGGCGGTGAAGCTGCCCGTGCGCGCGAGCACCAGGAGGGTGCGCAGGAGGCGGGTGTCCACCACATCGACAATACCGATAGGACTGATCGCTGGGAATCGTTGGACTCGATGATGGCACGTGGGGGACGCTGTCCCCATGACCGCAGAGGCACCCACCGGCACCGTGCTCCGCTACAGCGCCTTCACCACCGACCCGGCGGGCGGCAACCCGGCCGGCGTCGTGCTCGACGCTACCGGCCTCGACGACGCCGCCATGCTCCGCGTCGCCGCCGAGGTCGGCTACTCCGAGACGGCGTTCGCCTTCCCCCGCCCCGAGGACGGCGAGTTCGACGTCCGCTACTTCAGCCCGCTCGTGGAGGTCCCGTTCTGCGGGCACGCGACCGTGGCCACGGCGGTCGCGCTGGGGCGGACCGGCCGGCTGCGGTTCCACACCAGGGCCGGGCTGGTCGAGGTCGACGCCGCGCCCGGCGCCGCGAGCCTGACCAGCGTGCCCACCTCGTCGGAGCCTGCGGCGGAGCGGGACGTGGGCGCGGCGCTGGCGGCGCTCGGGTGGTCGGCCGGCGACCTGGACCCGCGCTACCCCGCGCACTGGGCCTACGGCGGGGCGCGCCACCTGGTGCTGGCCGCGCGCACGCGCGAGCGGCTGGCGGCGCTGGACTACGACTTCGACGCGCTCGGCGACCTGCTGCGGGCGCACGGCGCGGTGACCGCGCACCTGGTGCACCGGCGCGCGGAGGGCGTGTTCGACGCGCGCGACCCGTTCCCGGTCGGCGGCGTCGTGGAGGACCCGGCCACCGGGGCCGCCGCGGCGGCGTTCGGCGGCTACCTGCGGGCCATCGGGGAGATCACCCGACCGGGCGTGCTGACCATCCACCAGGGGGTGGACCTGGGACGTCCGAGCACGCTGGAGGTCCGGGTCTCGCCCGACGACCCGCGGGTCACCGTGACCGGCGCGGCGGTCCGGATCTAAGCGCGCTCCAGGACCACCACGGGGATCTCCCGGTCGGTCTTCTCGGTGTACTCGTCGTAGGCCGGCCACACCTCGGTCATGAGCCGCCAGAGCCGCTCGCGCTCCTCGCCGGTCGCCACGCGGGACCGGACGCGGAACCTGTCCGCCGCGACCTGGACCTCGGCGGTGTTGTCGGCCTGCATGTTCCTGAACCACGCGGGGTGGTCGGTCGAGCCGCCGTTGGAGGCGACGACCACGTACGCGTCGCCGAGCGCCCGGTAGATCAGCGCGGTGCGGCGCGGCTGCCCGGTCCTGCGCCCCCGCGTGGTCAGCAGGAGCGTGAAGACGCCGGGCCGCCACTCGTGGCCCTCGGCGCCGTTGGTCTCGACGTACTTCTGGATGTGTTCCCTCACCCAGCCGACGGGGCTGTCCACCACTGACATGCCACCGAAGCTACCGAGGGAGGGCCTCCGCCGCTCGTCGGGCGGGGCCGCCGGTCGCTACTCCCCAGTCACGACCGGCGGCCCCGACGGGGTGGGGACGTCCGCCTCTCACCCCCTGGCGCGCCCGGTCCTCCGGCGCAGCTCCGGACCCCGCCCGCGTAAACGGGGTCCGGGTCGCTCGGTCGCGTCGTGAGACGCGGTCGGACCGGGCGGCCACGGCCTGCTCGCCCTAGTAGATCTGGCTCTTGCGGCGCATCTGCTCTCCTCGGCTCCGGTACTCCGCCAACTATGACCGGCGCGGGGGCTGGCGGCTCATACGAAAGGGGGATAGAAGAGCGTTATGCCCGAGCTGGAGCTCCGCCACCTGCGCGCGGTCTGCGCGATCGCCGAAGAGGGCAGCCTGACCAAGGCCGCCACCCGCCTGGGGCTCACGCAACCCGCGATGAGCGCCCAACTGCGGACCGTCGAGCGGATCGTCGGCGGCCGGCTGTTCGACCGCACGCCCAACGGCTCCCTGCCGACGGACCTGGGCAGGCAGGTCGTCGGCACGGCCCGGCTGGTGCTCGACGAGGTCGAGCAGCTCGTGGTGCTGGCGCGGGGCCGCAGCCGCGGCGACGCGCCCGGACCGCTGCTCGTCGGCGGGGTGCCCACGCTGTTCTTCGGGTCCTTCGTGGAGGAGCTGCGGCGGGTCATCCCCTGCTCCGGGGTCCGCACCGAGATCCTGCCCGGCGCGTCCGACCTGCTGGAGCTGCTGGTGTCCGGGCAGGTGCACCTGGCCGTGCTGGACCGGTTCGAGGGGCTGGAGCGGCGCGAGCTGCGCGGCCTGGAGGTCCGGCGGCTGGTCAGCGAGCCGCAGTTCGTGGCGCTGCCCGAGTCCGACCCGCTGGCCGCGCAGGAGGAGGTGGACCTCGCGCAGCTCGCCGACCGGGACTGGGTGTCGCCGCCGGACGAGATCGTCGGCAACCGCCTCCAGGTCTTCACCGCCTGCGCCGAGGCGGGGTTCACGCCCCGGTTCACCCACCACGTCAACGAGGCGAGCACCGCGCGCGGCCTGGTCGCCAACGGCGCGGTGTCGTTCGCGCTGCCCCAGTCGCGCGGCGGCGACGGCATCGTCATCCGGCCGCTGCGCGGCGCCCCGCTGATGGTGGACCTGCTGCTGGCGACCCGGCGCGAGGGGCCCGCCGCCGGCCGGGCGGACGACGTGTTCGCCGCCGCGGCCAGGGCGTACCGGGCGGTGCTGCCCCGCAACCCCGGCTACGCGAAGTGGTGGCGGGAGCACCCCGAGGCGCACCGGGAGATCGACGCGGCCCTGCTGCTGGGCTGACCCGCCGCCACCCGGTCCCCGGACCGGGCGTCACAGCGCGCGCACGGCGTCCTCGATCGTGGTGGGCGCGCGGCCGATCAGCTTCTCCAGGTCCGGCCGCACCTCCGCCAGGGCGCCGCGGCCGATGGCCACCTCGATGTCGGTCAGCAGCTCGGCCACGAAGCCGGGCAGGCCGAAGCCCTCCAGGCCCGCCACGCGCTCGGCCGCGGTGACCGGCGTGTGCGTGGTGCCGCGCAGCGCGGCCAGCTCGTCGAAGCTCCACGCCCGCGGCCCGGTCAGCTCGTGGACGGCGTTCTCGTGGCCCGGTTCGGTCAGCGCGATCGCGGCGGCCAGCGCCAGGTCGTCGCGGGACGCGCTGGCGACGCGGCCGTCGCCGGCGGCCGTGACGAGGGGGCCCGGGTTGAGGTAGTTCTCGTGGTACATGCCGTTGCGCAGGAACGTGAACGCCACGCCGGTCTCCCGGATGGCCTCCTCAGTCGCCCGGTGCGCGGCGGCCAGGCCCAGCGGCGAGGTGTCGGCCTGGAACACCGACGTGTAGAGGATGTGCCGGACGCCCGCGTCGGCGGCGGCGCGCACGGCGGCCCGCTGCGATCGGATCCGCTGCTCGTCGGGCCCGTCGGCGGACACGAGCAGCAGCTTGTCCACGCCCGCGAAGGTGCGCGAGAGGTCGCCCGCGAAGTCGCCGGGCCGCACCTCCACGCCGAGGTCGCCGACCCGCTCGGGGTGGCGCGTGGCCGCGACCAGCTCGCCGGCCGGGAGGCGGGTCCGGGCGTGGTCGAGGATCAGGGAACCGAGCCGGCCGGACACGCCGGTGATCAATGTCGTCATGCCGCTGAACGTAGGCAAGTAACTTTCGATTCGTAAGTACCTACTTTTCCGTGGGGTACTTACAGTCCGGTAAGTCTCCAGCTAGAGTGCGGTCCATGGGCGAACCGGCTGACGTCTACGACCCGAACTGCCCGTCCCGGCTGATCGCCGACCACGCCACGAGCCGGTGGGGCACCCTGGTGCTCGCCAAGCTGCTGCGCGGCACGATGCGGTTCGGCGAGCTGCGCCAGGCGGTGACCGGGGTGAGCGAGAAGATGCTCGCCCAGACCCTCCAGGCGCTGGAGCGCGACGGCCTGGTGCACCGCGAGGTCCACCCGGTGATCCCGCCGCGCGTGGACTACTCCCTCACCCCTTTGGGCACCCAGATCGCGGAACGGGTCAAGGGGCTGTTCACCTGGATCGAGGACAACCTGCCGAGCCTGGTGGCGGCGCAGGAGGAGTACGACGCGCGGCGCGCGGCGAACGTGTGACCGATCACGTCCAGCCCTCGGACCTGTGCCGCGTACGAGCACGCCCGTCGCGGGTGCGTCGCCGGCGCAGAGCTGCGGACATCCGATCTCTGTGACGGTCGGTGAACCCAACGTCAGGTGAATTCCCGGTGAGATTTGCCAGAATGGGGTCATGACGCAGCCGTTCACGGACGATAGTCACCCGGCCGAGCCCTACCCGGGAGCTCGGCCGGGACACTGCTTCGTGCACCTCGACGGCGCCGGCTGGCCGGTGACCCCCGACCCGACCGCCGTGTCCGGGTGGCGGGTCGCACCGGACGGGGCGGACCTCGACGACTGGCTGGCCGGGCACGGCGAACCGCCGCTGACGGGCCGGATGCCGGTGCTGGCCTACGGCTCCAACGCCAACCCGGCCAAGGTGACGTGGTTGCGGGAGGAACTCGGCCTCACCGGCCCGGCGGTGGTGCTGAGGGCCCGGTGCGAAGGGCTCGCCGCGGTGTGGGCCGCGGGGCTGCGCAAGACCGACGGCCAGCGGCCGGCGACGCTCGCCGCCGCGCCGGGCGTCGAGGAGGAGCACGCGGTGTGGTTCGCCACCGCCGAGCAGCTGCGCGTGCTCGACCGCTGCGAGGGCCGCGGCCTGCGCTACCGGCTCGTCCGGGTGCGCACCGGCCGGGTCACCCTGTTCAACGGCGCCGTCGTCGACTCCGTGCTGGCCTACACCGGCGCGGGCTGGCGGCGGATGCCGCTGCTGGTCAACGGCAGACCGGTGCGCTGCGCCGACGTGGACCAGCGGGGCGCCCACCGCCTCGCCGGGCGGCCCGCGGACACCGACGGCCTCGACGTGACGCCGGTGCACGGCGACCCGACGCCGGACGACTGGCCCGACCGCCTGTTCGCCTACGGCACCCTCCAGCCGGGCATGGGCGCGTGGCACCTGGTCGAGCCGTTCGTGGTCGGCGACCCGGTGCCGGCCGCGCTGCCCGGCATGCTGCACGACACCGGCCTGGGCTACCCGGCGCTGCGCCCCGCGGGCGGCCCGACCGTGCCCGGCCACCTGCTGCGGCTGGCGAACCCCGAGGACGCCCTGCCCGTGCTCGACGAGTACGAGGGCGACGAGTACGCGCGCGTCCGCGTCGCCCTGCCGGACGGCCGGGTCTGCTGGACCTACGTGTGGCGCTCCGAGGTGGGCGACATGCCGCTGCTCGACGGCGGCTGGGTCGAGAACCACCGTTGATGCCCCCGATCCGGTGAATTCTTCGCCGGGTCAGCCAACCACCCGGCCGCGGGGTACGTCCTCCGGGTAGACCACGCACCCGAGCCAGGAGGTGGACATGAGGCGACTCGCCGTCCTCGGCGCCCTCGCGGTCGCGCTCACCGCGTGCGGCAACCCGGGCCCCGCCGCCGACCGGTCGACCGTCGCGGTGGAACCCGGGTCGAGCAGCGACGGCGTGGCCCCCGTGCCGCCGTCGTCCGCGCCCCTGGCCACGCCGCCCTCGCCGACACCGCCCCCGTCGACGCCGCGGGCGTCCGGCCGGTGCACGGCCGCGGTGCTGGCGGGCGAGGTCCAGCCCGGCGACCCCGCCGCGGGCAACCGGCACGCCAAGCTCGTGGTGACCAACAACGGCCAGGCGCCGTGCACGCTCAACGGCTACAGCGGCCTCCAGCTGCTCGACGCCTCCGGGCAGCCGGTGCCCACCGACCTCCAGCGGACCACCGACCCGGGGCCCACCCTGGTGACCCTGCCGCCGAAGGGCCGGGCGGCGGCCAACCTGGGCTGGACCGTCGTGCCGACCGGCGACGAGCCCGTGCAGGGGCCGTGCGAGCCCGAGGCCGCGCAGGCCAGGGCCATCCCGCCGGACGAGACCCAGCCGATGAGCCTGTCCTGGGGCCTGGGCCCGGTGTGCGGCGGTGGGAAGATCGAGATCAGCGCGTTCTACCCTGCCTAGGTGATCGAGTCCAACGTCCCCGGCCACGCCGGGGAGCTAGCCGTCCGCACCTGGCCGAACCTCGACGCCACGTGGCTGGCCGTGCTCGTGCACGGCTACGGCGAACACGGCGGCCGGTACGGGCACGTCGCCGACGCCCTGGTGGGCGCGGGCGCCCTGGTCGTCGCGGCCGACCACGTGGGCCACGGCCGCTCGGCGGGCGAACCCGCGCTCGTCACCGACTTCGACGGCGTGGTCGCCGACGTGGCCACCGCGGTCTCCTCGGCGGCCTCCGACCTGCCCACGGTGCTCGTCGGCCACTCGATGGGCGGACTCGTCGCGGCCCGCTACGCCCAGCTGCACCCGCTGTCCGCGCTGGTGCTCTCCGCGCCGGTGCTCGGCACCTGGCACGGGCTGGACCTGCTCTCGCTGCCGGAGGTCCCGGACACCCCGATCGACCCGGACGTGCTGTCGCGCGACCCCGAGGTCGGCAAGCGGTACGCCGCCGACCCGCTGGTGTGGCACGGGCCGTTCCGGCGGGAGACGCTGGAGGCGCTGGAGCGCGCCCTGGACGAGGTGAACTACGGGCCCACGCTGGAGCACCTGCCCACGCTGTGGCTGCACGGCGACGCCGACGAGCTGGTGCCGCTGGCCGACACGCGCACCGGCACCGACCGGCTGCGCGGCCTGCTGTTCGAGGAGCGCATCTACCCCGGCGCCCGGCACGAGCTGTTCAACGAGACGAACTCGGACGAGGTGCTGGCCGACGTGGTGGCCTTCGTCCGGAGGGTGCTCGACCTGGGCTGAGGGTTGGGCCGGGGCTGAGCCAAGGGCCAGGCCGGACTGAGGGCTGGGCCGCCGGGCTGAGTCGAGCCGAGGGCTGGGCGGGGCCGAGGGTCGGGCTGAGTCGAGGCCGGGCCGGGCCGCGCGACGCGCCGGCGGCCACCTGCCGCGGCCGGGCCCGCCCTCGCGGGGCCTGCCGCGGTCGCTTCCCCGATGCCCGACGGCGCGCCCGTGACCGCACGCCCGACGGTGGGGATCGCCCCGCCGCGCGGTCGTCCCGCGTGGTGGGGCGATCCCCGGGTCGAGCAGGTCACGTCGAGGGGGTGGCGCGGCAGGCGCGGTCGCCGCCCCACCCGTCAGACGCGGGTGCGCGAAGGTCAGTCGTCGTCTTCGTCGTCCCAGCCCTCGGTGGCGGTGGCGTTGCTGTAGCCCGTCGCGGCGCCGTCGTCACCGGAGAAGCTCCACACCTCGTGGTGGCCCGCGTTGTCGCCCTCGTACGTCCACGACAGCTGGGCCCAGTAGCCCGCACCGTCCTCGCCGGCGTACAGGTAGTCCTCGGCGAAGTACGAGTACTCCTCGGAAGCGCCGGCCACCACGTTGTGGATGACCGCCCCGTCCGAACCGGCCGCCGCGGTCCCGCCGTCGTACTCCACGACGTCCGCGGACGCGAGACCCGCGGCGCCGAGCATGAGCGGCAGCGCGGCGACGCCGGCGACCACGAAACGGATGATGCTGCGCATGGTTGAACCTCCTGGTTGTCGTGTGGTGCCATGCGAAGACATCGTTACCGGGGTGGACCGGCCCTCGCCGGGCTGCTACCGCATCGTGTGACGTCCAGTTTGAACAGGCAAAACGCCCTGATCAGCGGTCATCACAAGGGGTGTTCGCAAGGCTGAGCTTGTGAGTGACGGCGGGTGAACCACGGGGTCCACCCGACCAGGTCGTGGACATCGCCGCGCCGGAGGAGTAGAAGCCCCGGCGACCGTCGCGGCGGGTCCGCCGGCGCGGGTCCGAAGCGGGCCGCTGACGCGGCGCGCGCGGATCGTGGACAATTTCACCCCGAGATGGCAGAGGACGACCTGGAGCTGCTGATCACCGCGGTGGTGGCGGCCGACGACGAGCGGCAGGCGCGCGAGGCCTGCGGCGGCCTGCTGCGCCGGGTCGGCGGCCGGGTCGTGCGGACCCTGGACTGCTCGGACGAGGAACCCGGCTGCTGGTCGGTGACCATCAGCCTGGTCAGCGGCGAGCGGGTGGGGCAGAACGTGGCGGGCGCCCTGGCCCGCGCCGTGCGGACCTTCGTGCGGCGGCTCGACGACGGGCTGCCGCTGCCGCGCGTGGCGTGCGAGCCGCCCACCGCGTGGACCGTGCTGGACGACCCCGAACCGCTCGACGCGCTGGTGCCCGGCGTCGAGCGGCTGCTGGTGGAGGCCTGGGCGGGCGGCGACCCGCAGCACCGCGAGCAGGCCGAGCCGGAGCCGCCGGCGGCGGAGGACCGCGAGCCCGCGTCGAGCACCAGGCTGCTGCTCCGGGTCGACGTGGCGACCGACCGGTCCGCCGGGGCCGAGTGGCAGGCACGGGCCGTGGCGAGCCGGGTCGCGCGCAATGGCAAGATCACCCGAGTGGCTCCCCGGGGTGATCTACTGAGCGTGCACGTCGACCTCGGTTCCACCGGGAATTCACCTGACGTGGCGCTACGGGAGGCCGTGGCGTCGCTGGGCCGTTCGGGGTGGTCCGGCCCGGCGTGGTCCGGCCCGTCGGCGACGGCGCGCTGGTCAGCCGCGCCCGTCCCACCAGCCGGGATAACCGCGCTTGAACTCACCGCGACCCCGGCTTCGGCATTCGTGTGGACGGTGCCCGACTGACCTCGACATCACTAATCCGATCGAGTGGTCTTCGCCTCCACCCGATTAGCCGATACCGCTTGTGAAACGTGATAATTCAGTTTCTAATTTCAACAATAGGAACACCAACTTTCCAGGAGGGTCGGGAGCGCACATGGCCAGCATCGGAGAGGTCCGCGGCTTGATCGAGCAGGCCATCGCGAAGGCCAACGAGAGCGTGAGCGCCCTGCAACAGGCCGCTGACCTGGTCGAAGACGCCCAATCGCTGCTCAGCACCGCCACCGAGGGCAGCAACAGGTCCGAGGCCGAACAGGTGAACGCGCGATTCGCCGAGGTGGTCAGCGGGGTATCCGACCTCCAGAAAACACTGAGCGCCGGGATCAGCCAGGCCGAAGGCATGAATTCAGAGCTGTGACGTGACGTCCATCGGCGAGGTCAAGCTCGCGCTCGAACAGAGCTGCGAGTTGCTCCGTGATGCCTACCGGTGCGTCCGGGAGGCCGAGAGCGCGTTGGTCGAAGCGGTCGACGCGCTGGGCAAGGCGAGCGCCAACCACCACCAGCCGCTGCTGCCACCGGAGTTCGCCAAGGCCCGGGAGATGTTCGCCGACGAGCTGGAGCTGATCGTCACGAGCCTCGAACTGGCCCGACGACTGACGACGGAGCTGTGACGACGTGAGCAGGCGGGAGGATCGCCAGAGGCGGATCACGGACGCCTTCGAGGAGTTCCGGCGCTCCGTGGCCGCCGCGCTGGGCAACGCCTCGCGCGAGCACCGCCTCGCCGCCGAGGAGCACGCCCGCGGCATCTTCGAGGCCGTGCTGCGCGGCGAGGGCGTCGACCGGGCGCTGGACGACCCGCTGCTGGCCGGGGTGCTGCGCAACGAGCTGTTCGACCAGCACGTGGCCCAGGCGGTGGCCGACCGCGTCGAGGCGTTCCGCGAGTGGTCCGAGCACGGCCCCGACCGGCTGGCCGCGCTGGTCGGCGCGGTGGCCGACGGCCCGGCGTCCCGCCCGCCCGAGGAGTGGCTCGGCACGCCCGGCGCCGCGGACGGCAGCGAGGGCGTGCCGGAGCTGTGGCGCATCGGCACGGGCACGGTGCCCAGCGCGCCGGAGCGCCGCGGGTTCCCGGTCGCCGTGCCGCTGCTCGACCAGGCCCACCTGCACGTCTCCTCCACCCACGCCGGCCGCGTCACCGCCGAGGGCATGGTGGAGAACCTGCTGCTGCGGCTGCTCAGCCACTTCCAGCCGGGCCTGGTGCACGTCCACGTGTGGGACGTCGGCCAGCTCACCGGCGCGCTGCCCGGCCTGTACCCGCTGACCCGCGCCGGGCTGCTCACCGTCCACGACCCGGCCCGGCTGCACGAGCTGCTGGACGAGCTGTCCGACCACATCCGCCGCGTCCACACCGGCGTGCTGGTCGAGGGCCACCACTCGGTGGGCGCCCACTCGGCGGGGGTGACGGGCGGCCGGCGCACCGAGCCGTGGCGGGTGGCCGTGCTGTTCGGCAACCGCCGCCCGCTCAAGGAGGAGCACCAGCAGCAGCTCCAGCGGGTGGCGCGCAACGGGCTGGCCGCGGGCATCCAGCTCGTCGTCGTGGACATCCCGGTCACGGTCAACTCGGCGGTCGAGACCGTCACCGTCACCGACGACCTGACCGCGAAGTGCACCATGACCGGCGACAACGTGGTCGTCGAGCTGGACCCGCCGTTCCCGCGCGACCTGGTGCCCCGCGCGTGCGCGGTCATCGCCGAGGCCCGCGAGGCGCGCCGCACCCGGCTCAGCTCGTTCGGCGACCTGCTGCCCGAGGACCTGTGGCGGGAGAGCTCCGCGGCGGGCGTGGTCGCGCCGGTCGGCTTCCACGAGGGCGAGCCGGTGCACGTCGCCCTGGGCGACACCTCGCCGCACGCCCTGATCGGCGGCCCGAGCGGGTCGGGCAAGACGAACTTCCTCTACGCCATGCTCGGCAGCCTGGCCGCCCGGTACGCGCCGGACGAGCTGGAGCTGTACCTGCTGGACTTCAAGGAGGGCGTGTCGTTCGCGCAGTTCGCGCCGGGTCGCAAGGACCCGACGTGGCTGCCGCACGCGCGCCTGGTCGGCGTGAACGTCAACACCGACCGCGAGTTCGGCGTGGCGCTGCTGGCGTTCCTGGCCGACGAGATGCGCCGGCGCGCCGACGCGGCCAAGCGGCACGAGGTCACCAAGCTGGAGCAGCTGCGCGAGGAGGACCCGGACGGCCACTGGCCCCGGGTGGTGGCCGTGATCGACGAGTTCCAGTACCTGTTCGCCGAGCGCGACCAGGTCACCGCCAAGGCCACGCAGCTGCTGGAGGACGTGGCCCGGCGCGGCCGGTCGCAGGGCATCCACCTGGTGCTGTCCAGCCAGGACGTGTCGGGCATCGAGGGCTTCTGGGGCAAGTCGGCGATCTTCGAGCAGTTCACCGTGCGGATCGCGCTGCCCAAGGCGCGGCGGGTGCTGGCCGAGCCGCAGAACGACGCCGCGGTGGAGCTGCCGCGCTGGCACGCCGTGGTCAACCACGAGTCGGGCGTGCGGCCGGGCAACGAGGTCGCGCGCATCCCCGACGCCACCCGCAAGGGCACCATCGACGCGTTGCAGGTCGAGCTGCACCGCCGCCGGCCCGCGGACCTGGCCGAGCCGATCCTGTTCGACGGCAGCAAGGTGCCCGCGCTCGGGTCGCTGCCCGACTACCGGGCCCTGCGGCCAGGCACGGCCCACCCGACCGTGCTGCTCGGGCAGGTCATCGACGTGGCGGGCAGCGCGGCCAAGGTCCGGTTCGCCCGCACGCCCGGCCGGAACGTCGCGGTCATCGGCTCGCTGGCCGAGGACGCGGCGGCGGTGCTGGCGGGCGCGGCGCTGTCGCTGGGCCGCCAGCACGAGCCCGGCGAGGCCCGGTTCACGCTGGCGCACCTGACCGAGGACGCCTGGCCGCACGCGGACCGGCTCGCCAAGCAGCTGCGCGACGCCGGCCACGAGGTCGGGCTGGTGGGCCTGGACGGCATCCGCGGGCTGGTCGACGACACCGCGACCCGGATCACCGCGAGCATGACCGGTGAGACGGGCGCGCCGCTGGAGCCCCACTACGTGGTGGTCTACGCGGTGGACGCGGCGCAGGCGCTGCTGGAGATCAAGGACGACAAGCGGGTCTCCGGCGTGGACCGGCTGCGCACGGTGCTCAAGCACGGCCCGGAGCACCGGACGCACGTGCTGGGCTGGTGGCGCGGCGTGCAGCGGCTGAAGAACAGCCTGCCGCCGGGCGTGTACGACGACGTCGGCGCCTGGGTGGCGTTCGACGTGCAGGGCAAGGACCTGGTCTCGTTCGGCCCGGAGCAGGTGCTGACGTGGTCGCCCCGACCGCGGCGCGGCCTGTTCTTCGACCGGTTCGAGCACTCGCGCCCGCAGGTGGTCATCCCGTTCGACACCGAGCCGCGCCGCGGTTCGGCCCTAGCCGGGGAGGAAGCATGATCGGACACGCGTCCTTGGTGCCGGTGCAGCGCACCAGCGGGGAACTCGTGCCGCGGACCGTGCCGGGCTCGGCGGTCGAGCGGTACAAGGAGGTCGTGCGGCAGGTCGACCAGTCGCTGGAGCGGATGCGCGAGCACGACCGCGAGCGGGTGCGGCTCATGGTGGGGTGGCTGATCGCGTCCCAGGAGCGGATGGCCGCGGTGATCGAGCAGGAGCGGGTCACCAGGGGCCTGGCGCGGGTGCACTGGGAGGCCGTGGTCGAGCTGCTGTGGGACGAGCGGTGGATGAAGATCACGCCGATGCCCGCGCCCGACGAGTCGGTGCCGCCGCGCTCGCAGCAGGAGTACGACGAGGCGATGGACCGGGCCTACCGGGCGTTGGAGGAGGCCGCGCAGAAGCGGTCCCTGCTGCGCCGCAAGAGCGCCTGAGGGGCTCCGCGGGCCGGGCGGCGGCGCCCGGGTCGGCCACCGCGGCGCCCGGGCGGCGGCCACGGCAGCCGGGCGGTCCCACGGCGTCCCGGGCGGCGGCCACGGCGCCCAGGGCGGCGACTGCGGCGTCCCGGCGGCCCCACTGCGCCCGGGTCGGCCACCGCGGCGTCGGGCGAGGTGATCCGGCGGACATCCGGGCAGGCGGGGCGCGACGCCCGGGTGATGATGCGGTCATGCGCGTGCTCCCCACCCCCGCCGACGTGATCTCGTCTCACCCCGACCCGCTCCTGCGCTGGTCCTCGCAGTCCCTGCGGCCCGGCCGCGGCGGGGCCGCGTGGGCGCACGGCGACGCGGTGGCCGTGTGGGCGCCGGGCCTGTACCGGCGCGACCGGCTGGTGCTGGCCGGGCCGCCCGCGGACGTGGCGGTGCTGCTGCGGGAGCACGACCGGCCCGGCGCGCGGCCGCTGATGACCGCGGAGCTGGCCGGGGAGCTGGCCGCCGAGCTGGACCGGCCGCTGCTGGGCGTGTTCGGCTGGATGGAGCGCACCGGGTCGGTGGACGCGCCGCCCGACGGCGCCCGGTGGCTGGCCGAGGACGAGTGGGGCGAGGTGGAGGCGCTGCTGCGCCGGGCCAACCCCGACTCGTGGGCGTGGCCGGGCGAGCCGCGCACCACCAGGTGGGCGGGGCTGCGCGCGGAGGACGGCGCGCTGGCGGCGGTGGCCGCGGACGCGTGGTCGACGCCCGGGGTGGGGTTCATCGCGGGCGTGGCGACGGACCCGGTCCACCGGGGCCGGTCGCTGTCCACGCGGGTGTGCGCGTTCGTCGCGGGCGCGCTGCTGGCCGAGCACGGCACGTGCGCGCTGATGGTGGACGCCGGGAACCGGGCCGCCGTCGGCGTGTACCGGCGGTTGGGGTTCGCCTACCGCAGCGTGGGGGTGCTGGGCGACGCAGGTCACAGCTGACGGCCGGAACAGCGCCCGGAAGCCGCGCGGTTGTCACTCGTATGACCGCACCGAGCACCGCGCGTGAGATCCGCCTCGCCTCCCGGCCCGTTGGCTACCCGACCCCCGAGAACTTCGAGCTGGTCGAGGCGCCCGTGCCGACGCCCGGCGACGGGCAGCTGCTGGTCCGCAACCTGGTGATGAGCGTCGACCCGTACATGCGCGGGCGGATGAACGCCGGCAAGTCCTACGTGCCGCCCTTCGAGCTGGGCGCGGCGCTCGACGGCGGCGCGGTCGGCGAGGTCGTGGCGTCCCGCGCGCCCGGTTTCGCCGAGGGCGACGTGGTGCTGCACGGCGCGGGCTGGCGCGAGTACGCCGCGGTGGACGCCTCCTCGGCGGTGCGGGTCGACCCGGGGGCCGCGCCGCTCGGCGCCTACCTGGGCGTGCTGGGGATGCCCGGCATGACGGCCTACGCGGGCCTGCTGGACGTGGCCTCCTTCAAAGAGGGCGACGTGGTGTTCGTCTCCGGCGCGGCGGGCGCGGTGGGCCAGGTCGCCGGCCAGGTGGCCAGGCTGCGCGGCGCGAAGCGGGTCATCGGCAGCGCGGGCAGCCCGGCCAAGGTGAAGTACCTGGTGGAGGACCTGGGCTTCGACGCGGCGTTCGACTACCACGACGGCCCGGTGGCGGACCTGCTCGCGGCGGCCGCGCCGGAGGGCATCGACGTGTACTTCGACAACGTCGGCGGCGAGCACCTGGACGCGGCGCTGCTGTCGTTCAACCTCTACGGCCGCGCCGCGCTGTGCGGCGCGATCTCGAACTACAACACGCCCGAGCCGGTGGGCCCGACGAACCTCGGCCTGGCCGTGGGCAAGCGGCTCACGCTGCGCGGCTTCCTGGTGCGCGACCACGAGCACCTGCGCGAGCAGTTCACCCGCGAGGTCGGCGGCTGGGTGGCCGACGGCAGCCTGCGGTACCGGGAGACCGTCACCGAGGGCCTCGACCGCGCGCCCGAGGCGTTCATCGGGATGCTGCGCGGCGAGAACGTGGGCAAGGCGCTGGTCACGCTGTAAACCGTTGGCGGGCCCGGCCGCGGGGCGCTAGGTTCGCCGGCATGTGCGCAGCCGCGGGTGTCGCAGTGATAAAGCTCCGCCGCTCCTAGCGGCCGGGGCTCGCCCCTCTTCGTGAAGCTCCGCCGCTCCAGCCGACCAGGCCGGGCGGCCACCCGTGCTGCCCGGCTCGAACGCCACGAGTCGCGGAGCCCTCCTTGCGCACCCACAACGACGGCCGGCACGAGCTCGGCCAGAACTTCCTCACCGACCCCGCCGCGATCCGCGCGGTGGTGGACCTCGTCGCCCGCACCACCGGCCCGATCGTCGAGATAGGACCCGGCGGCGGCGCCCTGACCCTGCCCCTGGAGGAGCTGGGCCGCCCGCTGACCGCCGTGGAGGTGGACGGGCGGCGGGTCCGCGAGCTGCGCGACCGGGTCGGCCCCGGCACGTCGGTCGTGCACGCCGACTTCCTGCGCTTCCGGCTGCCCGCCGCGCCGCACGTGCTGGTGGGCAACCTGCCGTTCCACCGGACCACGGCGGTACTGCGGCGGGTCGTCCACGCCTCCCACTGGACCGACGCGGTGCTGCTGGTGCAGTGGGAGGTCGCGCGCCGCCGGGCGGGCGTGGGCGGCGCGACCATGATGACCGCGCAGTGGTGGCCCTGGTACGACTTCGCGCTGCACCGCCGGGTGCCCGCGTCGGCGTTCCGCCCGCGCCCCGGCGTGGACGGCGGGCTGCTGACCGCGACCCGCCGGCCGCGACCGCTGGTGCCCGACCCGCGGCGGCGGGAGTACCAGGCGTTCGTGCACCGGGTGTTCACCGGGCCGGGGCGCGGGCTGCGGCAGGTGCTGCGGGCGGCGTACCCGGCGGCGCGCACCTCGGCGTGGGCGCGGCGGCACGGCGTCACCGACCGGGCGCTGCCGCGCGACCTCGGCGCGGCGCAGTGGGCGGAGCTGTTCGACCTGGTCCGCTAGACCGGACCGCCCCTGCCCGGACCGACCCCGCCCGGACCGACCCCGCTGGACCTACCCCCTGCCTAGACCAGCTCGCCCTCCGCGGCCACGACCCGCCCCGCGTGCACGACCAGGGTGCGCGGGGCGCGGTCCATCACCGCGGCGGTCACCGTGTCGCCCGGCACCACGACCAGGTCGGCGGGCGCGCCCTCGGTCAGGCCGAGCGCCGCGCCGAGCACCGCCGCGCCGCCCCGGGTGGCGATGTCCACGCACATCTCCACCTCCTCGTCCCGGCGGAACCCGTTGCGGTGGGCCAGCTGCCAGGTCCGGTCGAGCATGTCGCCGTCGCCGTAGGGCGACCAGTAGTCGCGGATGCCGTCCTGCCCGAGGCCCAGCCGCACGCCCGCCCGCCGCAGGGCGCGCAGCGGCAGCGGCTCGCGCGCGCCGGGCGCGACCGTGGTCACCGCCACGTCGTGCTCGGCCAGCAGCTCCACCAGCTCGTGCTGCCGGTCGACGTCCACAGTGGACAGGGCGAAGGCGTGGCTGACGGTCACCCGGCCCTGCAGGGACAGCACGCGCACCCGCTCGCAGATCAGCTCCACCTGGAACGCGCCGAGCGAGCCGGCGTCGTGCAGGTGCACGTCCACGCCGCGCTGGTGCTTCTCGGCCAGGCCGAACACGACGTCCAGGTGCCGCACCGGGTCCCGGTCGAAGCCCGCCGGGTCGAGCCCGCCGACCAGGTCCGCGCCCGCCCGCAACGCGGCGTCGAGCAGCTCGGCCACGCCCTTCTCCCGCAGGATGCCGCACTGCGGGAACGCCACCACCTCGACGTGCGCGCGCCCGGCGTGCCGCTCGCGGGCGGCCAGCACGCCCTCCAGCCGCTCCAGCCCCGAGTCGGCGTCCACCTGGGCGTGGCTGCGCACGTGCGTGGCGCCGGCCGCGATGGTGCGGCCGAGCGTGTACGTGGCGCGGTCGGCCACGGAGCGCTCGGCGGACCGCCAGTTGCGGCGGTCGTTCTCGACCAGGCCGGCCAGGCCCGGTTCGGCGGTGTGCGGGCGGAACGGCAGGCCCAGGCGCGTGGAGTCGAGGTGGGCGTGCGCGTCGGTGAACGCGGGCAGCAGCACCCCGCCCCGGCCGTCGACCACCGGGACGCCGTCGGGCGCGTGGAGGTCGGGCGCCAGGGCGGTGACGCGCCCACCGGCGCACAGGACGTCGAGCGGGTCCGTGCCGGGGGCGCTCGGCCACGGTCGCACGGAGCGGATCAGCAGGTCACCGGTCACCAGGCGACGCTACCCCCGCCGCGCGCGGCCCGCCGGCGAGGAGCTTCCCCGGGTTGAGCACGCCGGTCGGGTCGAGCACGCGCTTGGCCGCCGCCAGCACGTCCAGGCCGAGCGCGCCGACCTCCGCCTCCAGGTAGGGGGCGTGGTCCGCGCCCACCGCGTGGTGGTGGCTGATCGTGCCGAGCCCGGCGATGGCCTCGCTCGCGGCGGCCTTGGCGACCTGCCACTGGCCGACCGGGTCGGCGGTGTCGCGCGCGGCGACGGCGGTGAAGTACAGCGACGCCCCGGTCTCGTAGGCGTGCGAGATGTGGCACATGACGATGCCGCCGCCCAGCGCGTCGAGCAGGGCGCTCCGCACGGCCGCGCGCAGCTCGTCGAGCCGGGACCAGTGGGTGGCGGTCTCCAGGGTCTCCACGCACACGCCGACCTCCATCAGCGCGTCCCGCTGGCGCGGGCCGTTGAACCGGCCGTGCCGCCACGCCTCGCCGAGCGGCGTGCCCAGGGGCACCAGCCGGTGGCCGCGCAGGGTGTCGCGGCGCTTCCGCGCGACCTCCGCCGCGTCGCGGCCGTGCCAGCCGAGGACCAGCAGGCAGGGCCGCCGGAGGCCGCGCGCCCGGAGGTAGGTCTTGAGCGCCGTGGTCTTCCAGCCGCCCGCCAGGGCGAGCGTCACCTCGGTCTCGTCCACGTCGGACAGCCGGGTCACGTCGGCGAGCACCCGGTCCTGGGCCAGGGCGCGCACGACCCGTTGCCCGCGCTCCCAGCCGTCGACGGCGAAACCCTCGTAGCGCTCGACCGCCGGCCGGGGCCGCACGCGCAGCGACACCTCCGTGATGACGCCGAGCACGCCCTCGCTGCCGACGACCAGCTGCTTGAGGTCGGGGCCCGCGGCGGACGCGGGCGCGCCGCCCAGCCGCCACTCGCCCGCGGGCGTGGCCAGGCGGACGCCCTCCACCAGGTCCTCGAACCGGCCGTAGCCCGACGACGCCTGGCCGGCCGACCGCGTGGCCGCGAAACCGCCGATCGTGGCGCGCTCGTAGGACTGCGGGACGTGGCCGGTGGTCAGGCCGTGCGCGGCGAGCAGCCGGTCCGCGCGCGGCGCGGTCACCCCGGCCTGGAGCACGGCCAGCCGGGACACCGGGTCGACCTCCACCAGCCGGTCCAGCCGGGACAGGTCGAGCGCGATCACCGCGGCCTTGTCGCCGCGCAGGGCCTCGACGCCGCCCACCACGGACGTGCCGCCGCCGAAGGGCACCACCGCCACGTCGTGCTCCACGCAGACCTTGAGCACGTCGACGACCTGCTCCGGGGCGCCCGGCAGGACCACCGCGTCCGGCACCGCCAGCCCGCCCTCGCCGCGCTGCCGCAGTAGGTCCACATAGGACAGACCGCCGGCGCGGCCGAGCCGCGAGTCCCGGTCGACCCGGACGAAACCGGGGCCGACGACGTCGTTGAGCGCGGCGCGCGCGTCGTCGTCCAGCGCCGACCCGGGCACGGCGGGCGGGCGGGCCGGGGTGCCGGCCCCGGTCAGGCCGATCCGCCGCCGGAGCCACTGGAGGGCGTGCGGCGGCAGGTGCCCGGCCTCGGGGGTCCAGCGACCCCGGAGGGTGTGGTCGATGCGCTCCGTCACCGCTACAGTGTGACACATGACGTCCCAACGTCACAGTGATGACGCCCTGCTCGACGCGGCCCGCGACTGCGTGGTCGAGGTCGGTGTCCGCCGCACCACGCTGACCGACGTCGCCAAGCGCGCGGGCGTGAGCCGGATGACCCTGTACCGGCGGTTCCCCGACGTGAAGACCCTGGTCCGGACCCTGATGACCAGGGAGTTCACCACGCTGCTCCAGCGCGTGGAGGTGACCGGCGACAACGCGCGGGAACGCCTGGTGGCGCAGGCCATCGCGGGCATCCGGCTGCTGGCGGCCGACCCGCTGATGCGGCGGGTGCTCGACCTGGACGCCGAGCTGATGCTGCCCTACCTCGTGCAGCGGCTGGGCAGCACGCAGCGGCTCGTCGAGGCGTTCCTGGTGGCGCGGGTCGAGGAGGGGCACGCGGACGGCTCGATCCGACCCGGCCCCGCCGCCGCGCAGGCCCGGCTGGTGCTGCTGACCACGCAGTCGCTGGTGC